>NZ_JPES01000005.1:0-18650 GCF_000730175.1 Haloferax sp. ATB1
CCAACTGGCCGGCGAGGTGCGACTCGATCTGCGGCGAGACCTCGCCCGCGGGCGGGAGGTCGCCTCTGAGCGCCCGCGGGAGCCGGCCGGCGTCCGCGCCCTTCTTCTCCCACACCTCGCGCACGCGGTCGACGACCTGCCGCATGCCGTCGGGGCCGATGAACGTCGCGCCCGTGATGGGGTGGCCGTCGGGCGCGAGGAAGACGGTCGAGGGGAAGCCGCCCATGTTGTACCGCTCTCGGATGCGCGGCTGACGGTCCACGTTCACCCGAATCGGGACGAAGCCGTCGTTGAGATTCGCCGCGATTCGCGGCTCCGCGTACGTCTCGGCGTCCATCTCGTGACAGTCCTCGCACCACGTCGCCGACAGCGACAGCAGGATTGGCTTGTCCGCCGCTCGCGCCTCGGCGAACGCGTCGGGACCCCACTCTCGCCATTCGACGCGCGTCTCGTCGGTCATGTCCACCCATCCGCGGTGGACGCGGGTAAGCGCTTCGAGCCCTCGTGACACGACCGGTCGCAGTCGGCGGGTCACGCGAGTTCCTCGACGGCCATCGCGGACGGATTCGGGAGACCAGCGCGCCGCGGGCGGGACAAAAGGGCTATGGGCCGCGACCCGGTAGTGTCGCCCATGCGAACGCGCACGCTGATGGCGCTCTTGCTCCTCATCCCCCTCTCCGACGCGTTGCTACTCGTGGTCGTCGCGCAGTACATCAACCTCGTGCCGACGGTCGCGCTCGTCGTCCTGACCGGGCTCGTCGGGATGCTCATCGTCCGCGCCGAGGGACGACACACCCTCAGAAGCCTCCAGTCGAAGTTCGCCGGGGGCGACCTCCCGACGAACGAGGTCATGGACGGCGGCCTGCTCATCGCCGCGGGCGCGTTCCTCCTCACGCCGGGGCTCGTCACCGACACCATCGGCTTCCTGCTCGCCATCCCCGTGACTCGATACCCCATCCGCGAGGTGCTCAAGCGCTTCGTCGTCAAGCCGTATCTCGACAAGCGCGCCGACGGCTTCGTCACCGGCAACGTCTGGACGACCGGCTTCCCGCAGGGCGACTTCGGTCCCCGGCGGTCCCGGTGGCTCGCCCGGCCCGAGCGGCGGGAGCAGTTCCGGCGGAAGCAGCGGGACCGGCAGTAGCGGCAAGGGCGGCGGTGACGGCGTCTACGACGCCGACCCCGACTCCTACCGCTTCGACCGCGACAGCAACGACGCCAACTAACGCGCCTTTCTCGCTTTCGCGTCGGTCGTTCGGTGGCTTCACCCGCGTAGCCGCGCGTTCGGCCCGCGTTTCGAGTCCCGCAATCGACCGACGACGCCGACATTCACTAACACGCACCAACGCGCCTCCGAAAAGAAAGTCTTAAAATCAACAGCGCACAACGAGTGAATGCGCTTACCTGGGCCAATAGCTCAGTCAGGTTGAGCGCTCGGCTGATAACCGGGAGGCCCGCGGTTCAAATCCGCGTTGGCCCACTCCCGTTGGCAACGATTCGTTGCCGATGCGAGTTAGGGGCTCAAACTCCCCGGCCACCCAACTTCTGTGGATACTACTGACCGAGAGAGCGTTCGGTCTATCGTTCGTGTCGTCGGGACGAATCAGCGGTGAACACTCGACAGCCTCGACCGAGCACGACTGTCCCGACACAGACGATAACTACTGTTTAACTCAAACCCCCGATTGTTCCGTACACATACACACTTATTTACACATATCCGTCCAAATCCATCAGAACCCGGCTGGTTGGGAGGACGAATACGGAGAAAGATATATCACGCAATAGATTGTGGTACCGAATAACATGGAATACGAACTCACCTGTCTGTACGGGTGCGGCCACACCTCCACGGCAGACTCCCGCGAGAGCGTCGGCGTTCTCGTGATGGAACACATGGACGACGAACACGACACGCCCGTCGACCCGCTCGAAGCGGGAGAACTCGCGTTGAAGCGCTTCGACGGCGCGTCGCTCCGGCAGGCGCGGCAGTAGCCGACTACTCGAACTTCCGTCAGGTCTTCGAATCCGAGTTTCTGTCGACTATCACCGTCTGGTTCGTTCGAGAGGCCGCGCAGTCTATCGATTCCGCGGTTCGGCGATCGACCCATCCGAACAAATTTACTCAGTTCTGTATCCCAGTAGTATTAAACCCGTACACGCCATACGTGTTGGTGATGCCAACCATCGACGTCTCCGAACACCTGTACCGCCAGATTGAGTCCGCCGCCGACGGTGAGGACCTCGACGCGGCGATGTGGAAGATGGTCGGCCGGTACCAGCGTGGTAACACGCCCGGCGACTGACAGGATTCGGACCACCCTCGACTCCTGACCGCGCGTGCGGTCATCATCAACCCCGCTCGCCGCAACTTGCCCTGTTTGCGGCGAGTCCGTTTTCCGTTTTCTGAGCGACTGTGCCCGTGAGTGGGTTCGCCGTCGTGCTCGTCGCCCTCGTCCTTCTTTAGCGACGCGTCCGTAGCCTCTCGCGTGTTCAACGCCGAGCCCACCGGAACCCTCGGGAAGTTCGCGGAGACGATGCGCGTCTTCGCCGAGCGGCGGCCGTCCGTCCGCGACCTGTTGCGCAGTCGAACCGGGTCGCTCGACCGCGTCCACGCGGTCCTGCCGTCGACCGTCGCAGTCGGCGAGTCGCTCGACCTCACGGTACAGGTGTGGGACGAGTACGAACGGCTTCACGGCGCGTACGACGGCGACCTGCGGGTGTCTGCGACGGACGATACTGCGACGTATCCAGACCGCGTCTCCCTCGCCGGCAACGACGAGGGATACGTCAGACTCGCCGACGCCGTCTCCTTCGAGTCGCCCGGCGTCCACTACCTGACCTTCTCGCGGCCCGGATTCGACGAACGGTACGTCTCGAACCCCGTGTCCGTCTCCGCCAACTCCCCCGACGAGCGCGTCTACTGGGGCGATATCCACCTGCACTCGCGGCTCTCGGACGGCACGGGGAACTTGAAGAAGGGGTATCGGTTCGGCCGCGACGCGATGGACCTCGACGTCGTCGCCTACACCGACCACGACACGATGGGGTTTTTCATCCCGCCGTCGCTCCAGCGCGCCCTCATGCACGGGTGGTACTTCGACCGGTCGCGGCGCGTCGCCGACCGGTTTAACGACCCAGACGAGTTCGTGACGCTCGTCGGCTACGAGTGGACGAAACAGCCCAACTGCGGCGGCCACGTCAACGTCTACTTCGAGGACGCCGACGACGCCGTCCTTCTGGACTCCCGCGGCGGGACGACGGACACCTACGAGAAGCTCTGGAGCCGACTCCACGAGTTCGAGTCGACCCGCGACTCGCGGGTCGTGACGATTCCGCACCACCCGACGGAACGCATGTATCCCTTCGACTTCTCGGCCGTCGAGTACGACGACGAACTCGCGCCGCTCGTCGAGGTGTACTCGCAGTGGGGGTCCGGCGAACTCCCGGGCGACGAGGGGAACCCATTCCCGCTGGCGATGGGTCGCGGCGAGACCGACGAATCCGGCCACTTCGTCCGCGACGCGCTCTCGATGGGGCACCGGGTCGGCCTCGTCGCGGGCGCGGACTACCACGGCCCACACCCCGGCCACTCGCTCATCCACGCCGACCCGCACCTCCCCTCCGTCCGCGAGTGGGTCGAAGACGGCGTCGGCTGGTCGAGCATCTGGCGCGTCTGGAACGAGCGGAGCTACCCGGGCGGTCTCTCGGCGTTCCGCGCGCCCGAACTCACCCGCGAGGCGGTGTTCGAGAGCCTCCGGAACCGCCGCGTCTACGGGACGACCCAGCCACACCGCATCCTCGCGTCTCTCTCCGTCGGCGGCGTCGAACCCGGCGAGAACGACAGTTCACTCCGCCTCGATGCCCGCGACGACCCCCGCGAGGTCGGCGTCGAGGTCGCGGGGACCGCCCCGCTCGAACGCGTCGAGGTCGTGAAAAACGGCGAAACGTGGCGGTCGCAGGCGATTACTTCGGACCCCGACGCGCCGCTTTCGGCGTACACAACGGCTGTCTCGTGGACCGACGACGACCCGGTCGAGGGGACGGTCTGGGACGACGACCGGCGCTCGGCGGCCGACGCGTACTATCTCCGGGTCACGCAGGTCCCGCGGGACTGCGAGTTCCCCGGGACCGCGTGGGTCGGCCCGGTCTGGGTCGAACCGCCGGACTGAGCCAGCGGCCGCGGCGGCCGCGCACGCGACCAGGTCGGCCGCTCAGCCGAGGAACCTCGTCACGCCGAGGCTTTCTGCGACCAGCCACGCGACGAACAGCGCGTAGGTTCCGAGGAGGAGGTACGACTCGCCGCGCGTCAGCGCCATCTCGGTCCGGAGGACGGCGAAGAAGACGACCGACGCGCCCGTGAGGAAGCTCATCATCGGGACGACCTCCTCGAAGGCGATGACCGCGCCCCCGGCGACGAGGATGCCGACCGGGAGCGCGACGAGGAGCGCGAACACGTTGCTCCCGAAGACGTTTGCGAGGCTCATCGGCGCGTTGCCCTGCCGGGCGGCCGCGACGCTGACGAACGTGTCCGGCAGGCTCGTCCCGGCGGCGACGACCGTCAGCCCCCAGAGGAACGGCGACGTGCCGAAGGCGTCGCCGAGACCGACCGCCGCGCGGACGAGCAGTTCGGCTCCGACGAGGATAACCGCGAGCGACGCCACGAGAGCGACCCATTCGCGTTTCGGGTCCACGTCGTTGACGACTGCGGTGAGTCCGGCGCGGTGCTCCAGCGTGTCGTGGTACTGCATGAACAGGTACAGGCCGTACAGCGCCAGCGGGATGAGCGCGAGCGCGGGACTCACGAATCCATCGAGGCTCGCGGTGTCCGCCGCGGGTCGGTAGATGACCGCGAGCGAGAAGGTGAGCACGAGGACGGCGATAGAAAGCAGGTAGAACTGCGCCTCCTTGTAGACGAGGTCGCGGTTCGAGGCGAGCCGTCCGCCCTCGCCGACCATCGCCGACACCGACGGGATGATGAGGATGTTGTAGACGGCCGACCCGACGACCGCGCCGACGCCGATGTCGAACGACTGGTACCGGACCGTGGCGATGACGATGCTCGATAGCTCGGGGAAACTCGACCCCACGGCGGCGATGATGGCTCCCTGCACGATGGCGGGGAGTCCGTAGTACGCGCCCAAACGGTCCGAGGCCTGCACGAGCATGTCGCCGCCCTTCCACGCGAGAATCGCGCCGGCGGCTGTGAACGCGACGAGAACCGGAACTGATGCCACGCCCGCACTTCGGCGGCCGGTGGGAAAAAACCGACCCGACTGGCTGCGTCGGCTGATTTCGGCTCTGCCCGTCCGCTCAGAACCCCTCGCGCAGGTAGCGGTCCCGCTCCGTGAACACCGAGGCAAGGGCGTCGGCCGCCTCCTCTCCGGCGACCGAGAAGCGGTCGGTGCGCGCGAGCGTCTCGACGGTCCGCGCGCCGACGAGGAGTTGCGAGAGCGCCCCGATTTCGACGGTCGCGTCCGGATTGGTGTCGTCACCAACTGATTCGACGCGCGCCGCGCCATCGTCGACGGTGACCCGGAACGACCCGTCGTTCCAGTCGCAGCGGTCGTCGTCGACCGCGAGAACGAGGTCGCAGGCGGCGTCGCCGGGGAACGACACCGCTTCGAGGGCGGCCGGCACGTCCACGATACGGACCATCGGCCCGGGCTTGAGTTCGACTGTCGCCGCCCGCGGGTCGGTCAGGCCGTCGATGAGCCGGGTCGACTCGTGTTCCGACGAGAGGACGACCTCGTCGACCTGCGAGTCGTGGTCCCGCAGGAACCGAAACAGCTGTGCGCGGGCCTCGGCGTCGACCGCGACGAGTTCGCCCACGGACAGCGTCCGCGACTCCCAGTCGCCGGTCACGTCGTAGACGACGTAGCCGCGGAGGTCGCCGTCTCGCTCCCAGCCGTAGACGAACGGGTCGCCGTCCCAGCCGCGGAACAGTCGGTGACGAATCCAGCCCTCGCTTCGGTCCACCGCGAGGTCTTCCGTCGCCGCGGTCGCGTACACGTCCTTGACCCGGGCCCAGTCGTCGGCGTCGAGGCGGACGAACTCCCCGGCCGGGTCGGCGGCGACCGCCCCGAGTTCGTCGGGCGGAACCGTCGTCTTCGCGTAGTTGTTCGCCGTCGCCCAGCCGAACCGGCGGTAGAAAGCGTACTCGAACGGCCAGAGCGCCGAGAGATACCGGCCGGTGTCGCGGAACTCCGCGAGGAGGGCGTCGAGCATCGCGCCGACGTGGCCCTGTCGGCGCGCCTCCGGCGGCGACGCGACCGCTGAGATACCGGGGAGCGGGTACCACTCGCCGCGGACGCGAGCCGTGAAGTCGTAGAAGGCACACACTGTCCGCAGGTCGGCCGCGTCGAGGTCCTCGACGGGCGCGTCGGGCGGGGCGTCGTAGAAGCCCCGCGGGCGGTAGCTCTCCGGGTCGGGCAGTCGCTCGTCCGACCAGTCGGGGCCGTTCTCGGGGCGGAAGGCGTAGTTGAGGAACTCGCGGTACGTCTCGCGGTGCTCCTCGGGGAGGGGACGCAGGTGCATACCCGCGGTGCGTCGGGGGACCGTATATGTTTTCGGTGCCGCGGGCTCGGAGGCAGTCGATTACGATGCGGTGAGACCGACGGCGAAGGCCGACGGTGTGACGAAAATTTCCTTCGTGGACCGCTTCCCGAACCGTGCGATTCACGTCGCCTCGGTCCCGAGCCCTGCACATGAGTGAGACGAAGCAGTCGTTGGTATCGCGGGGGAGCCTCCTCCTCGCGGCCGTCGTGACGCTCGGCATCGTCATCCCGGGCGTGGCGCGCCGCCTCCTCGGCGAGGCGGGCTACAACGACCTCGGAATGGTCGTGTTCGTCCTCGGCTACGCGGGCATGGTCGTCATCGTCTGGTACGGGTGGATTCGACCGCTCGACATCACCGGCCCGTCCGAGTAGCGCGCGCCGACCATCGGCGGCCGCTCCGTGCCGACGGCGGTGCAGACACCGGGGGGAACTGCCCCGACAGCCCGGTCGCCCCAATATCGGGGGGTCCGACCGCCGGTTTCCAACGAGAATAACGGAACTTTGATAGTCGATTCGAACCGACCGAGAAAACAAGAATGCTTCCCCTTCAGCTCGTAGACACCTTCCTGCTCGACTACAACATCGGGCAGGCGCTGTTGCTCGTGTTCATCCTGTCGACGGTTGGAACGCTGCCGCTGAAGTCCCGGCACGTCCTCGGTATCAACACCACGGTGTTCGGGCTCATCTTCCTTCTGACCCCGGTGTCGCTGGGCAAGGCTCACTACCTGTTCCTCGGGATTGCGCTCCTCATCGTCGGCCCCATCGTCTACGTCTCGGGCCGTCGCTGAGGGGACGCCGACGGGCGGTTTCGCCCGACTCACCGCCGTTTTTCGCCGACAGTACGACGGACCGACCGACCGCAACCGACGGTCCGCGACTCGTTTTTCGCTCGCGACGATTCCGAAGAACGCGACGTTTAAACGGAGAGAACCGCAACCCACGGGTATGTCTGAACCGAGCGTTCCCGGCGGCCGCGGGGCCGTCTTGGACCTCCCCTGCGGCGAGACGAAGCGCGTCCGGGAACTCGACTTGGGCAAACGGGAGTTCGACTGTCCGTGCGGCGACAGCCACGCCGTCGTCATGGACGTTCACCCGCCCGACCGCTTCCTCCCGGAGTTCCTCGTCGAAATCCTTCAGGAGACCATCGAGACCACGAGCGACGACATGCCCGAGTTCGGGACGGCCCACCTCATGGGCATCGTCCTCGAGGAGTTCCCCGAGGCCGTCGTCTCCGAGGACGTCTCGGAGGACGGCGAACTCGGCGCGGGCATCGTCTGGGTGACCGATTTCGATTCTCGACGGCTCCACGAGATAATCGTCGAACTCGTCGTGGAACTGATGGAACACGCCGTCAGCCACGCCGACGACGACGAGGTCGTCTCGGAGTTCGAGTCGAAGATGCTCCAGTTCGACGTGAGCGAGTTCGTCGACCAGTACCGCGCCCAGCGCGACCTCGACCCCGAACCGTACATGTAGCGCGCGGACCGAGCGCCCGTTTTCAATCGATTCGAAGCCGCTCTACCGTCGGGTCCAGCGTCGCCTTCGCGCCGAGCGGAAGCGGCACCGTCGGATCGGCGTGGCCGAACTCCACGTCGAACACCGCGGTCGCGTCGGGGTTGTAGGCGTCGAGGACCGACAGCACCTCCGCGCGGAGCTGCGCGCCGTAGTCGGCCGGCGGTTCCCACTCCAGTCCGGGCGAGTAGGTCCGCGGGCGACCGACCACGACGCCATCGAATCGTTCTAACAGCCCGCGTTCGCCCATCGCCCGCAAGGTGTACCGGACTTCTCGGGGCAACGGCACGTCCTCCGAGGTTTCGAGCGCGAGCACCGCCCCATCCAGTTCTTCGGGGTCAGGGAGGTAGCGACCGGTCTGGAGATGCCACTTCAGGATGCTGAAGTTGCCGCCCCAGAGCCGACCCGTCACGCGGTCGTCGCCCCGCCACGTCCGCCCCGGGTTGTCGTGCCACTCTCTCGGTTCTTCGGTGTCGAAGTCGAACCAGTCGTCGGTCCACTCCGGCGCGGGTTCGACGACGCCGAGAGAGCGCTCGAAGAACGCCCGCCGAAGGTACCGCTCGACGTACGGGTGGATTTCGGGGTCCACGGTGAGCGTTGGGTGGAGCGTCGCGCCGTAGCTCACGACGCCGTGGTTCCAGAGGAACAGCCGGAGATTGTCGTTGTCGCTGAAGCCGAAGAAACGCGTCGGCGACGCGGTCAACCGCGCCGGGTCGAGGTGCGGGAGGATTCGAAGCTGGTCGTCGCCGCCGGTGACGGCGATGACGCCGCGTATCGACGGATCCTCGAAGGCCTCCATCACGTCCTCCGCGCGCGCGGCCGGGTTGTCCCGGAGCCACTCCCAGTCGCGGCGGGCCGACTCGAAGACGACGGGGTCGAGCGAGAACACGTCGCGGAGTCGCGCGCACGCGCGGTCCAAGTGAGATTCGTCGATGGGGCGCGACGGCGCGACGACCGCGACCCGGCTCCCGGAGTCGAGCGGCGGCGGCGTCGTGAATACCGCGGGCATGCGTAGCCGGTACTCGGATACCCGTCAAAAGCCTTCCCCGGCCGCGACAGCGGCGTTCGGGGACTTTTTCGAAATTCGCAATCGAGTTTCGGACCTCGTAATTTTTCGCCGGACTTATTACGATGTGCGGATTGGATTCCGACGATGACTGACGAGGACACCTCGACCGGACCTCAGCAAGGCACAGAGGACCGGACGATTTTGCTCATCGGAAGCGGCCCAATCCAGATCGGACAGGCGGCGGAATTCGACTACTCCGGCGCGCAGGCCTGCCGCGCGCTCCGAGAGGAAGGCGCGCGAGTTGTCCTCGTCAACTCGAACCCCGCGACCATCATGACCGACCCCGAGATGGCCGACAAGGTCTACATCGAACCCATCACGACCGAGGCCATCTCCGAGATTATCGAACGCGAGCGCCCCGACGGCGTCATCGCCGGACTGGGCGGTCAGACCGGACTCAACGTCACGGCCGAACTCGCAGAGGAAGGCGTCCTCGAGGAGTTCGACGTGGACATCATGGGCACGCCGCTCGACACCATCTACGCGACGGAGGACCGCGACCTCTTCCGCCAGCGCATGGAGAAGATCGGCCAGCCCGTCCCGAAGTCGACGACCATCTCGCTGGAGGAAGGCGAGGCGGTCGAGAACATCACCGAGGAGGCCCTCGAAGAGCGCGTCGAAGACTCCGTCGACGCCGTCGGCGGCCTGCCGGTCATCTCGCGGACGACCTACACGCTCGGCGGCTCCGGCTCCGGCGTCGTCCACGAGATGGACGAACTCGTCTCCCGCGTCCGCAAGGGCCTCCGCCTCTCGCGCAACAGCGAGGTGCTCATCACGGAGTCCATCTCCGGGTGGGTCGAACTCGAGTACGAGGTGATGCGCGACGCCGACGACTCGTGTATCATCATCTGCAACATGGAGAACATCGACCCGATGGGGATTCACACCGGCGAGTCCACCGTCGTCACGCCCTCGCAGGTCATCCCCGACGAGGGTCACCAGGAGATGCGCGACGCCGCGCTCGGGGTCATCCGCGAACTCGGTATTCAGGGCGGCTGTAACATCCAGTTCGCGTGGCACGACGACGGCACCCCCGGCGGCGAGTACCGCGTCGTCGAGGTGAACCCGCGCGTCTCGCGGTCGTCCGCGCTCGCCTCGAAGGCGACCGGCTACCCCATCGCCCGCGTCACGGCGAAGGTCGCACTCGGCAAGCGCCTCCACGAGATTACCAACGAAATCACCGGCGAGACCACCGCCGCCTTCGAACCCGCAATCGACTACGTGGTCACGAAGGTCCCGCGGTGGCCCAAGGACAAGTTCACCGACGTGGACTTCGAGCTCTCGACGGCCATGAAGTCCACCGGCGAGGCGATGTCCATCGGGCGCACCTTCGAGGAGTCGCTGTTGAAGGCGCTCCGCTCGTCCGAGTACGACCCCGCCGCCGACTGGGACGAGGTGTCCGACGAGGAACTCGAAGCCGACTACCCTCGAAACGCCGACCCCCGACCGCCCGTACGCCATCTTCGAGGCGTTCGAGCGCGGCTACACCACGGAGGACGTGGTCGAACTGACCGACATCCACGAGTGGTACGTCGAGCGCTTCGGCCGCGTCGTCGAGGCGGTCGAGGCCGCCTCCGATGGCGACTTCGCCGCCGCCGCCTCCGCCGGCCACACCAACGCCAGCATCGCCGCGGCGACCGGCACGAGCGTCGGCGAGGTCGAACAGAACGTCCCCGGTCGCACCTACAAGCAGGTCGACACCTGCGCCGGCGAGTTCGCCGCGCAGACGCCGTACTACTACTCCGCGCGCAAGCCCGAGTTCTTCCGCGGCCCCTTCGAGGGCGACTCGGCGGGTAACGAACTCCGCGTCGACCGCGACATGGAGAGCGTCGTCGTCGTCGGCGGCGGTCCCATCCGCATCGGGCAGGGCGTCGAGTTCGACTACTGCTCGGTCCACGCGGTGCAGGCGCTCCGCGACATGGGCATCGACGCGCACGTCGTCAACAACAACCCCGAGACGGTGTCGACCGACTACGACACCTCCGACGGCCTCTTTTTCGAGCCCATCACGGCAGAAGAGGTCGCCGACGTCATCGAGGCCATCGACGCCGACGGCGTCATGCTCCAGTTCGGCGGGCAGACCTCGGTCAACATCGGTCACCCGCTCGAATCGGAACTCAAGCGCCGCGGCGTCGACTGCGAGATTCTCGGCACGACCATCGACGCGATGGACCTCGCCGAGGACCGCGACCGCTTCAACCGCCTGATGGACGACCTCGGCATCCTCCAGCCCGAAGGCGGCTCCGCGACCAGCGAGAAAGAGGCGCTCGACCTCGCCAACGACCTCGGCTACCCCGTGCTCGTTCGCCCGTCGTACGTCCTCGGCGGCCGCGCGATGGAAATCGTCCACTCCGACGCGGACCTCAAGGAGTACATCGAGGAGGCCGTTCGCGTCTCCCCCGACAAGCCCATCCTCATCGACGAGTTCCTCGCCGACCTCGCCGACGGCGTCGAACTCGACGTTGACGCCGTCTCCGACGGCGAAAACGTCCTCATCGGCGGCGTGATGGAACACGTCGAGGCCGCCGGCGTCCACTCCGGCGACTCCGCGTGTATGATTCCGCCGCGCTCGCTCGACGACGAGACGATGGCCCGCGTCCGCGAGGTCACGGAGGACATCGCCAGCGCCCTCGACACGGTCGGCCTGATGAACGTCCAACTCGCGGTCAAGCAGAACGAGGAGGGCTCGAACGACGTGTACGTCCTCGAAGCCAACCCGCGTTCCTCGCGCACCGTCCCGTTCGTCTCGAAGGCGACGGGCGTCCCGATCGCAAAGCTCGCGGCGAAGGTCATGGCCGGCAACTCGCTTGCCGACCTCGACGTGAGCGAGCAGATTCCCGAGCAGGTGTCGGTCAAGGAGGTCGTCCTCCCGTTCGACCGCCTGCCGGGTTCGGACCCGCGTCTCGGCCCGGAGATGAAGTCCACGGGCGAGGTCATGGGCACCGCGACCTCGTTCGGCAAGGCCTACGAGAAGGCACAGTCGGCGGCTAACGACCCGATTCCGGCCGACGGCACCATCTACGTCGACCTCGCGGACCCCGAGTTCCCCGACGCCGACAGCGAGGCCGGACAGGAACTGCTCGACGCCTTCGGGGAGTACTACGAGGTGCTCACGCCCGGGGACGTCGACGACTTCCTCACGATGCTCCGCGAGGATAACTTCGACTTCGTCGTCTCCCGCGACCGCGAGACGCTCATCGACTGCGTCGAAGAGGAGGTCAGCTACTTCTCGACGTACGCCTCCGCGAAGGCGGCCCTCGAAGCGCGCGACGCGGCCGACGAGGACATCGACGTGCTCCCGGTCGGCGAGCGCCCGCGCGTCGTCGCCAACTGGGGCCAGTAACGGAACCAGTACGGCGCGCGACCCACCCGACCCGATTCTTCGACTCGCCGCCGACTCGATTCTTCTGTTCTCCCGCCTGGCGACCGCCGCCGCCGACCCGGACTTTTGACGCGTTCCCGAAGGTTATTGAGCCCCGCCCCCATGCGCGGGTATGGCACGCAATCGCGGTCGCGTCCTCCTCGCCGGTGCGACGGGTCGGACCGGCCGACACGTCCTCGACGCGCTGGCCGAGACGCCCCTCGTCGTCAGGGCGCTGACCCGCGACGCCGACGCCGAATCGGACCTCAGAGCGCGCGGTGCGGACGAGGTCGTCGTCGGCGACCTCCTCGACCCCGACGACGCCCGGCGGGCGGTTCTCGACGCCGACGCCGTCGTCTCCGCGGTCGGCGTCTCGGCGGGACTCGAAACCATCCGCGGCGACCTCGTCGACGGCGCGGGCGTCGTCAACCTCGTGGACGCCGCGACCGCCTCCGGCGCACAGCGGTTCGTTCTCATGTCCTCCATCGGCGTCGGCGACTCGAAGGGCGGACTCCCGCTGTCGCTCCGCGCGCTTCTTACCGCGTCGGGCGTCCTTTCGGCGAAGGAACGAAGCGAGAATCGGCTTCGAGACGCGCCGCTCGACCACACGATTATCAGGCCCGGCGCGCTCACCGACGCCCCCGCGACCGCCGACGTGGTCGTCGGCGAGGGCGGCGACTCCGTCCGCGGGAGCGTCCCCCGCGCCGACGTTGCGAACGTCCTCGCGCACTCGCTTTTCACCCGCGAGACCGAAAACCGGACGTTCGAGGTCGTCTCCCGCCCCGGACTCCGCGGCCGGGCGGACAACGTGGTCGATATCGACTGGACGCCGCTCCCCCGGCCCGAGGCCGCGGGCGGCGAGGGCGACCAAGAACGAGAGCGAGAACTCGCGGAGTAGTCGGCGGCGCGCTCAGTCGAGTTTGCCGAGCGCCTCGAAGAAGTCGGAGGTCGGCCCGGCGAGTCGGACCGGCGAGTCGGACCGCTCGATGCGAATCTCCGTCGGCGGCGACACCGTCCGACGGGTCCGGCCGTCGCCGACGACGACCGCCGACGCCGCGTCGGTGACGGTGACGGTCACGGCGGCGTCCAGCGGGACGACGAGCGGCGGCATCCCCTCGTCGGCCGCCATCTCGGTGACGACGAGCCCCTCGACGCCGGGGTGGACGAGCGGCCCGCCCTCGCTGAGGTTGTAGGCGGAACTCCCCGCGGGCGTCGTGACGAGCACGCCGTCGGCGTGGCTCCCGGAGTACAGCGAGCCGTCCACGCGGACCTCCAGGTTCGCACCGCCGCCGTGGCCCCGCCGCGGGCCGTGGACGACGACCTCGTTCATCGACGGGTCCATCTCCCAGTCGTCGCCCGTGGCGACGATGCGGGGGACCTCCCGGACCGACTGGTTCCCCTCGCGGAATGCGGCCACCTCGGCCAACACCTCGTCGATGGCGTCGTCGGGCGAGACGGCGTTCAGGAAGCCGACCTCGCCGAGGTTCACGCCGAGGATGGGGACGCCGTCGGCACCGCGGGCGGCGTAGAGGAACGTTCCGTCGCCGCCGATGCTCACCACGAGGTCGCAGTCGTCGAACGACTCGACGGGGACGCCCTCGACGCCCAACACCTCGGCGGTCGCCGCGTCGACGACTGCCTCGGCGTCGACCTCTGCGAGCGCCTCGCTCGCGTCCGCGGCGAGGTACGCCGCCCGGCTGTTGCCCTTCTGTGCGACGATGCCGACCTTCATGCCCCGCGGTTTGGCGTCCCCGGGCAAAAGCCCACCGTCACGTCGCCCGGTCTCGCGTCCGCTCGTCCCGCTCGGCGACGCCGCGTGATAGCTTCGAGCACGGGAAACGTTCATGACGACGCCGACACACCATGAGATGATGGCAGGCACGGACGCCGGCCGCGCTGTCGTTCGGTGGTGGCTCCCGTGAGTGACGACGACGACTGGTTCGAACGGGCACTCCGCGAGACCGACGACGACGACGAGACCGACGCAGACGACGCGGGCCCGGAGGAACGCGAGCAGCGTGACGGCGGCGAGACCGACGCCGAGGCGGACGGCGACGCCGAGACCGAAAGCGGAGCTCCCGAAGCGACAGACGCGGCCGGAGGCGAGGGCGAACCGCTGTCGTTCGGCGACGACCCGTTGGGCGGGGGTGCGGGCGACGACGACCCGACAGACGACGACCCGTTTTCGACCGACTTCGCCACGGCGTTCAACAACGCGCCGACGCCCGACGCGGGTGGCGGGTTCGGCGGCGAGTCGCTCGGCGACGATTTCGGATTCGGTCCCGCCCCCGGCTCCGGTCCCGAGGGGTCTGACCCCCCGACCTTCGACGACGAGGAGTTCGACTCCGACATCGACCGCATCGATATCGGCATCGAGGGGCTCGACGACATGATTCTCGGCGGCGTCCCCGAGCGGTCGCTCATGGTGGCCATCGGGAGCGCCGGGACCGGCAAGACGACGTTCGGCCTGCAGTTCCTCCGGAAGGCGCTCGAAGACGGCGGAAGCGGCGTCTACATCACGCTCGAAGAGAGCCGCGAGCGCATCCTCGATACGGCCGACGAGAAGGGCTGGGAGTTCTCGAAACACGAGGCCGACGGCCGGTTGGCCGTCGTGGACCTCGACCCCGTGGAGATGGCGAACAGCCTGTCGAGCATTCGCAACGACCTCCCGCGGCTGGTCGAGGAGTTCGGTGCCGACCGGCTCGTCCTCGACTCCGTCTCGCTTCTGGAGATGATGTACGACCACCCCTCGAAGCGCCGCAGCGAGGTGTTCAACTTCACGCGGTCGCTGAAGGACGCCGGCGTGACGACGATGCTCACCTCCGAGGCGGACCAGTCGACCCCCTACGTCTCCCGACACGGCATCGTCGAATACCTCTCTGACGCGGTGTTCGTCCTCCAGTACGTCCGCGGCGACGACTTCCGGGAGACCCGGCTCGCAATCGAGATTCAGAAGATACGCGACGCCAACCACTCCCGGGAGACCAAGCCCTACGAACTCACGAACGAGGCATCAGCGTCTACCGGCAGGCGAACATCTTCTGAGTCCGCGTTCGGCGGCGTCGATACCTCAGTCGTCGGCGGGCGCGGGGTCGGCCGACTGTTCGGACTCGAAGCTCTCGAAGTGGACGACCTCGTCGACCGGGCGGCGGTACTTGCGTTCCGCCTGCAGTTCGTCGGCGTCCTCGGCGGGGATACCCATCGTCAGGAGCATCACGGGTTCGTAGCGCTCGCCGTCGATGTCGAACGCGTCGAGGACGGCGTCAGCGTCGAAGCCGCCGATGGGACAGGAGGCAACGCCCTCGTCCCACGCGGCGTACATGAGCGACATGGCGACCAGCGACGTCGAGCGGACGGTCCAGACTCGGCGCTCCTGCTCGGGGAGGTCGGCCATGCCGGCGATGTTGTCGAGGATGCCGTCGCGGACCTCCTCGCTCGGCAGGTAGCCCTTCTCCAGCATGTCGTCGGCGACGGTCTCGGCGTGCGCCTCGGGGTCCTTGTTGCCGAGCACGATGACCGACGCGGCGGCACCGGTGACGTGTTCCTGGTCGTAGGCCGCCTCGCGGAGCAGTTGCTGTGTCTCGTCTTCGCGCAGCACGACGAACTCCCACGGCTGGAGGTTGTAGCTCGACGGGGCCTGTACGGCGTTTTCGAATATCGTCCGGAGGGTCTCGTCGTCGAGCGACTCGTCGGCGTACTCGTGGATCGAGCGGCGGGTCGTCACGACCTCTGTGAACTCCATCGGTTCCCGGCAGGGACGGCGCACAAATAGGCGGTTGCAATCCGGTCGAACCGGCCGATTCCGGTGTGCTCGCAGTCCTCGTATCGGCACACTACCGGGTGACGCCGATGTTACCGAGGGGGGCAGATGCGCGGTTCCGCGGCGGCGGCCGCCCGTCGCGGCTCACCTGACGATGGTCACCGGCACGGGCGACCGCCGGAGGACCTCCTCGGCGACGCTTCCGAGCAGGATTCGCGAGACGCCGGTCCGACCGTGGCTGCCCATCACGACGTGGTCGTAGTCGGCGTCGTCGCCGCCCAGCACCTCGACGATGACTTTCTGGGGGCTGCCGACCTCGATGCGGTCGGTCACCGCTCTGTCGGCGTCGACGAGTCCGACCTCGGCTTTCACCTCGGCGAACGTCTCTCTCGCCTTTCGTTTCTCCGCTTGGAACCACTCTTCTGAGCCGCTGAGCGCACGCTCTCTGTAGTCGGCGTCGGCGGGGTTGATGACGTTCAAGAGCGTGAGTTCGGCGTCGGGCCACTCCGAGGCGGCGAAGCGAACCGCGGCGACCGACTGCGGCGACCCGTCGGTCGGAACGAGCACGTGTTCGGCCATGTCGCGGACTACTCGGCCGACCGCTAAAAAGCCGCCCGGCGACCGCGCCGCGGCGCGGCCGTCAGTCGCCGTGTCGCGTCACGCAGGTCGAAAGCCCCTTCAGCTCGACGGGTTCGGAGTTGTCGGGCGAGTAGACGACCATCTGCCCTTTCTCCATGTACGGCACCTTGTCTTCGAGGTTCGGCGGGATGTTGACGCTCTTGATGGCGTCCTCGTCGCCGAGGTTGAGCACGACCTTCGTGTTCACCTGCTTGAACACCGGGTCGGCGATGTCCTGTGGGTCCTGCGTGATGAGAAACAGGCCGAGGCGCTCCTTGCGGCCCTGTTTGGCCGCCTCGGTGAACTTCTGGATGACCTTCCGCGCCTGCACCGAGTCGGCGTCGGTGAGGAAGTTGTGCGCCTCGTCCATCCCGAGGACGACCGGCGTCTCCTTGATGCGGTCGCTCGACGGGTCGTTCGAGAGCTTGTCGTCGATGAGCAGCGCCGACACCGCGAGGACGAACAGCTCCTTCGCCCGGCTCGACGAGAGGTGGTAGGTCGGCACGACCGTCAGTCCGCCGGGGCGGACGAGCTGGTGGTCGAGTTCGGTTATCGGCCGGGCGTCCTGGTCGAACACGCCGCTCGGGACGCCCCGGACCCGGCGTTTCACCGCGTCGAAGGTGGCCTCGTGGACCCGCCCCGACTCGTCGAGTTCCTCTTTCAGCGCCGGGTCGTCGAGGAACCGGAGGAACTGCTTGTACGTCCCCGAATCGCCGTAGTCCCCGAAAAAGCGGTTCAGGAGTTCGGTGAGCGCCTGGTACTGGTTGTCGTTGAGGCTGCTGCCGGCGACGAGCCACGGGAGGTCCCGCACCATCGAGAAGGGGATGGTGAACTCCAACTGCTCGGCGCGGTGGTTCGCGCCC
This sequence comes from Haloferax sp. ATB1, assembly GCF_000730175.1. NCBI lineage: Archaea > Methanobacteriati > Methanobacteriota > Halobacteria > Halobacteriales > Haloferacaceae > Haloferax > Haloferax sp. ATB1. The sequence goes on from NZ_JPES01000005.1 coordinate 17,738, forward strand.
GGATACGACGACCCGGCCATCTTCGGCACGAGCGCGACGGTGTTCTCGTGGCCGCCGTGGGCCACGCCCTCGCGCTCGTAGCGCCGGGCCGTCTCGGCGTCCATGTCCGGGTTGTCGTCGTGCATCTGGGCGTACTCGTCCTGCGGGTCGAACTGGACGACCGCCGTCTGGACCTCGCGGCCGTCGTCCATCTCGTAGCTCCGCTCCGCGGAGAGGTACTGCCGCAGGATGTTCTTCGAGGCGTGGGTCTTGCCGGACCCGGTGCCGCCGGCGACGAGCGTGTGGCGGAACACGAGCGGGTCGCCGTCGGTGTAGTCGTCGTTCAGCCGGTAGTCGATGGTCGGCGGACTGGCCGCCGTCCGGACCTTCTCGCCGCCGACCGAGAGGTGGCCGAGGAAGACGCCCTCCTCGGGAATCTTCAGGCCGGTCTTAATCTGGGTCGCGTCGGTGGCCTCGCCGACCGTCGCCTGCGGCTTCGGCACGCGGTCGACCATCCGGCGCTTGAGGTCGCCGCCGTCGGAAAACAGGACGGCGATGGGTTCGAGTTCGGCCATGAACTTGAAATCCCGCTCCTCGAACTCGTCGGCCGGGCGGCGCATCGCCCGGCGGGCGTGAATCTCCGTCGCGTCGTCGGCCTGGAACTCCTGGGCGTACTCCAGGCCGACGATGCGGCAGAACAGCAGTTCGTCGTCGGGGTAGGGGACGATGAGGTACTTTCCGAGGCGGACGCGCTCGCGGTTGCCCGCGGTCACGAACGCCCGGAGCGCCGTCCGGTCGGGGTCCTCCGAGACGCGCAGGCCCTGCGAGACCGCAATCGCGCCGACGCCCCGCTCGTCGCCGACGGGGTCGGCGTCGTAGTCGAACTGCAGGTCGTCCGCGTCGTCGGTCGCGCCGCTCGAATCGGTCGGACCGG
>NZ_JPES01000006.1:0-35206 GCF_000730175.1 Haloferax sp. ATB1
CGCCGTGCTCGACGGCGCTCGCGGCGTTCGCCACGCAGAGGCGGAACGGGTCGACCGCGCCGTCGGGGACCCAGATGGCGCGCTCGACCGCGTCGGTGAGGTAGGGTTCGCGCCGCCGCGCCTCCTCGCCCGAGATGACCTCGGTCGGGATGTCGCACTCCGCACACCCGGCCAACTTCCGTTCGAAGTAGTCGTCGGAGTCGCCCTCTAACTGGACGAACAGCCCGCCGGTGTCCTCGATACAGTGGCCAGCGATGCGGTGGAGCACCCGGTTTTCCCGCATGCAGTCGACGGCGCTCTCTTTGTCCGACACCGCGTAGCGGGCCCCGCTGTGGAGGTGGCCGTGGGTGCGCCCGGTCGTCCCCTCGGTCAGGTTCCCCCGCTCCACGAGCGTCACGTCGAAGCCGCGCATCGCGAGGTCGCGGGCGGTCCCCGTACCGGTGGCTCCACCGCCGATAACGACGACTGAGTGGCTCATATAATTATGAAAGACCATGGGAAGCGACGTAATAATTGTTGTGCTCACCGAATTTTCCGCGGTCGCGGGTCGGACGCGGCGACGGCATCGCTCGCGTGCCCTCCGCGACACGGGGTCTCGATTCGGCGGCGCTCCGGGCTGTGACCTGTGACTCGCCGGCGCACCGACTCCCCGGAGCGTCGACTCGACGGTTGCACCGAGAGCGGCCCGTTTAGTGGTCCTGTCCGTAGTCGGCGAAGCGGTCGAGGAGGGTGTCGATTTCCTCACCGGGGAGCAGTGAGGGCTCGCCGATGTTGAGCGCCTGGTAGTGGATGCGGGCGCAGTACTCGACCATGAGCGCCACCTCGTACGCCTCCGCGACGGAGTCGCCGACGGCGACGACGCCGTGGTTTTCGAGGAGACAGGCGTTGTAGTCGTCGCCCAGCGCCTCCAGCGCGAGGTCGGCCAGTCCCTGCGTCCCGTAGGTCTCGTAGCCCGCGACGGGTATCTCGTCGCCGGCAAAGGCGATGAGGTAGTGCGAGGCCGGAATCGGCTCGCCGAGGCTCGCGAAGGTGCTGGCGTACGGGGAGTGGTTGTGGACCACCGCGCCCGCGTCGTCGCGCTCGCGGAGGATGCCGGCGTGCATGCGGACCTCGCTCGACGGCTTGCGGTCGCCGGCGACCCACTCGCCGTCCAGCGTGACGACGGGCACGTCCTCGGGTTCGATTTCGTCGTAGGGCATCCCCGAGGGACTGATGGCGACGAGGTCGTCGGCCTGCGCGCTGATGTTGCCGCCGGTCCCCTCGGTCAGGCCCTGATGGAGCATCTCGCGGCCGAACTCGCTGACCGCCGAGCGGTGCGACGCGAGGTCGGACAGTCGGTCGGCGGGGACGCGGTCGTCGCCGGTCGGTTCCGACCCCTCCTCGTCGGCCGACTGCGTCTGCCCGTAGTCGGCGAAGCGGTCGAGGAGGGTGTCGATTTCCTCGTCGGGGAGCAGCGAGGGCTCGCCGACGCTGCGCGCCTGATAGTGGATGCGGGCGCAGTACTCGACCATGAGCGCCACCTCGTACGCCTCCTCGGCGGTTGCGCCGGTGGCGAGGACGCCGTGGTTTTCGAGGAGACAGGCGTTGTAGTCGTCGCCCAACGTCTCCACCGCCACGTCGGCGAGTTCGGCGGTCCCGTAGGTCTCGTAACTCGCCACGGGAATCTCGTCGCCGATGAACGCGATGAGGTAGTGCGAGGGGCCGACTGGTTCGTCGATACTGGCGAAGGTGCTGGCGTACGGGGAGTGGTTGTGGACCACCGCGCCCACGTCCTCGCGCTGGCGGAGCACGTCCGTGTGCATGCGGAACTCGCTCGACGGCTTGCGGTCGCCGGCGACCCGTTCGCCGTCGATGTCGAGAATCGGTACGTCCTCGGGTTCGATTTCGTCGTAGGGCATCCCCGAGGGACTGATGGCGACGGTTCCGTCGTCCGCTCTGACGCTGACGTTTCCGCCGGTTCCCTTCGTGAGGCCGTCTGCCAGCATGCGCTTGCCGAGCGTACTGACTAGACGCTGAGGCTCGTTCACCGTCATGATTGTTCTATCCAGATGGGGGGAGATAATTCTAGGGGTTGCGACAGCGACGGTCCGACGCGACCCGTGTTTTCCCGGCGTTCGTCGCGGGCCGACCGCCGCAGTCGGACAAACTACTTTACGACCGCGGATCGTCGGTTCGCGCATGGAAATAACCGGGTACGAACTGTTCGAAGTCCCGCCCCGGTGGGTCTTCCTCAAGCTCGAAACCGACGCGGGCGTCTGCGGGTGGGGGGAGCCAATCGTGGAGGGCTACGCGAAGACGACGAAGGCGGCCGTCGAGGAGATGATCGACAACTACCTCCTCGGGACCGACCCGCTCGAAATCGAGCGCCACTGGCAGGCGATGTACCGCGGGCGGCACTTCCGGGGCGGCCCGGTTCTCATGAGCGCCATCGGCGGTATCGACCAGGCGCTGTGGGACATCAAAGGGAAACACTACGGCGCGCCCGTCTACGACCTCCTCGGGGGGAAGGCCCGCGACCGGATTCCGGTCTACCAGTGGGTCGGCGGCGAGACGCCCGAGGCCATCGCGCGCGCCGCGGCCGAGGAGGTCGACCGCGGCTACGACTGCCTGAAGCTCTCCGCCGTCTCGCAGCTAGACCGCATCGACTCCCCGGCGGCGGTGGCTCGGGTCCGCGAGCGCCTCGAAGCCGTCCGGTCCGAGGTCGGAGCCGACGTGGACATCGTCGTCGACTTCCGCGGGCGCATCACGACCGGGATGGCGAAATGGGTCGCCGACGAACTCGACCCGCTCGACCCGATGTTCTACGAGGAGCCCGTCCTCCCCGAACACGCGCGCTCCCTGCCGCGCATCGAGAACCGGACCAAGGTCCCCCTCGCGACGGGCGAGCGCCTGTACTCCCGCTGGGACTTCGAGCGAACGCTGGAACTCGACGCCATCGACGTGCTTCAGCCCTCCCCGTCTCACGCCGGGGGCATCTCTGAGGTCCGCAAGATAGCCACGGCGGCCGAGTCCAAAGACGTGCTCGTCTCGCTTCACTGCCCGCTGGGGCCGATTTCGTTCGCCTCCTGTCTCCACCTCGACATGGTGCTCCCGAACGCCATCGCGCAGGCGCAGAACCTCGAAATCCACCGCGCCGACGGGAACGACCTCCTCGCGTACCTCGACGACCCCGCCGTCTTCGGCTTCGACGACGGCTTCGTCTCCGCTCCCGACGCCCCCGGCCTCGGTGTGGAGATAGACGAGGAGGCCGTCCGCGAGCACGCGCAGTCCCGCGTCGACTGGCAGAGCCCGATATGGTACCACGAGGACGGGAGCGTCGCCGAGTGGTGAGCCACCGACGCGGCCGATTCGGCGATAGTGAATACTTTTATGGTAAACTCCGTTCTTCGTTGGGCCATGAACGAGCGCGGAGACCCACCGGTGAAGGCGACGACGACGAGCGGGCGCGTGCTGGACGCGCTCTCGAAACTCGGCGACGCCAACCTGACCGAGGTCGAGACGGAGGTCGGCCTCTCGAAGAGTTCGGTGCACAACCACCTCGAAACGCTCCGACAGCTGGGGTTCGTCGTCAAGGAGGACCAGCGGTATCGACGCAGTCTTCGGTTTTTCGAACTCGGCTGTTCGGTCCGGTCCGGGGTCCCCTTCTACCGGGTCGGAAAGCGGGAGGTCGACCGACTCGCGCGGATTTCGGGACTCGCCGCCGGCCTCACCGTGTTCGAGCGCGGACGGGGCGTCTGCATCTACGAGCGGACCGGTCAGAACGTCGAGACCCCGCCCGTGGCCGAAGGCCGGACGGTCCCGCTCTACTGCACGGCCCCGGGGAAGGCGATGCTCGCACAACTCCCGGCGGACGACCGCCGCGATGCCGTCGATGCGGCGTCTCTCGACCGCCACACGGACCAGACGATTACGAGCGCGGCCGCCCTCCGTGAGGAACTCGACACCGCGGAGACGCGCGGCCTCCTGTCGGACCGCGAGGAGTGGCAGACCGACCTCCGCGGTCTCGCCGCTGGCGTCGTCGACCCCGAGAGCGGTCGGGTCGGGTCGATATTCGTGTTGAGCCCCTCGGAGAGCATGTCCGGAAAGCGCTTCCAGCAGGACGTGCCCGGACTCATCATCAGCTCCGCCAACCAGATTCGGAAGGCGCTCCGCGAGTCGGCCTGAGTCGCGGCGCTCCGCGCCTCGCGGCCGCTCGACGCCTACTTCTGTTCTCTCTTCGCTCGATAGCGACTTCGCCAGCGAGTGCGCACCCCACACGGAGCGTTAGTGGACGACTCGCCCCTCTCCAAATATTGTTCACTATATCCGAACACTCCGCCGGCGTGACGACCCGTTACAGACGTCCCTGTGTCCTCCGTGTCCTCGCCGTCGGTCGCAACGTCCGTCTCATCCCACGCACGATGGCGATACGCGAGTACCGGCGACCGCACCATTCGCCCGTCGGACGAGGAGTGACGAACTGACAAACGCGCTGGGAATTACGAGCATAGCTCTGTAATATTTCACGCCACGAGTGCGTGACAGCGTTGGTCAAGTGCGCTTCGAATGCTACCCGAACGCGGAGGTAACTCACGGACTGCAGATGAGATAGTGACCGCCCGTCTACGTAGCATCTCACAGCGACGCTGGACTTCCGTGTCCGTCCAGTCCGCGATATTGCGCAGATGGAACGAATCGTTTACCGGCGGGGCCAACGAACCGATAGCCGTGGTCTCACAACCGAGCCGTTTCAGACCCGTTGGCGGTATCGCCACCGGAGTGTTAGCTCACGGTGAACGAACCACGTGACTATTCCATCGCCGCGTTCGACGAACCATCGGTCGTGACCCGAACGATGGTCGAATCGGTCTCGCCGACGCTGTTGACGGCCGTGAGTCTGTACTCGTAGTCACTGCCCGAACTCACGCGGGTGTCGGTGTACTGGGTGTAAAACGAGTTTTCCGCGATTTCGTCCGCGACGACCTCGAAATCTCCGTCGGTTGGCCGCCGATGGAGTGTGTAACTCTCCGCGCCTCGCGCCTCGGTCCACGACAGTTCGACACTCGACGACGACTCGTTTGACACCGACAGCGAGGGTGCGGACGGGTCGTTCGGTCCCACGATGGAGTACTCCTGCAGTACGAACGCCGTGCCGTTCTCGCGGGGTCGTTCGAGTGGTATCGACAGGACGCTCTCGTTTTCCCACCGACACGTATCGTGTTTTCGACCGTCCATCCCACAGAACGGGCCCTCGTGGAGACAGTAGAGCGTCCAGTCGGTCCACCCCGAGGATGCTGTCGCAACCCCGGCGTAGAGTCGCCCGTCGACGACGGTGTACACGTGGAGCGCGTCGTTGTCGTCGAACAGCAAATCACCGCGGTCTAGCAAGATATCTCCCGCACGCGTTGGGTCGATTCCGACCGTCGAGAGGTCGACGCTCGTGTCGTCGATGTACTGTTCGTGCCACTGCCCGTCCGTCGTTCGCCAATAGTGAATATAGTGGCGGTTAGCGTCGTCGAAGTCGGTCGTCGAGTCCGTCGAGCGCGACGTGAAGATGTGTGGTTGGTCGTTCGAGTCGAGCGCCTGCGTCCCCTGATTTATCAGCCACGAACGCGCCGGACTGTCGACGACGACGCTCTCGTCGTCCACGCGAATCGGGTCGTCCGCGTTCACGTCACCGATGACGGTACCGTCGTTGTTGCACCACGTGTAGCCACCGTCGTCGCTGTAGGCGTAGTGGATGTCGTGATTAGAGCGCCACGTCTCCCACGTCTCGCGCCACGTCCAGGTGACGTGGAGTCGACCGGTGTCGTCGAAGGTCCAGTCGTGATGGTACGCGTTCCGAGACGCGGAACCGTTCCACGGCTCGTACGTCCCCGCACTCGAAAACACCGTTCCGATGCGCGTCCACGAGTTCGACGGTGAGTCGTGGACGTGAAGGTACGAATCACCGTCGCCGGACGAGCCAATCCGGTACTCGCAGAACAGCGTTCCGCGCTGATCGTTGAAAAACCGAGGGTAGGTAACTGGGCGCTCCGGACCGCTCAGGCCCATGTCAGTAGTCTCTGAGAAATCACCGGTGGAGACGCTCGAAGGCGGGTCTGTCAGGAATCCAGACGACGAGTATCGGTAGTGGAACGGGTCGTCGTGGTGGTCGTACGCGAGATGGAGACGACCGTCGTTGTCGGTCCCGAGTGCCGTGTTCCTGTGCGAGTCCTCGTCTGGAACCCTCCAGTCGAACTGGATGCACTGAACCGAGTCAGTTGGCAGCGCTCGGCGAGCGAGCGAGAGAACGCCGTCGTCGTTCCAATACGGTACGTACTGGTAGTCTCCGACAGTAACGACTTTCCGTTGGTCCCACGGCGCGTTGTTGAACGCCCACGCCTCGCCGCTTAGGAGCCTCTCGCGCTTCAATGAGAACATCTTCCCGGCACTCTCCGTTCCGTTCTGCTCGGCCTGCTTCTCGTTTTGGTCCTCGAACGTCATTGGTACTCCGGTGCATTCGCGTTATGACAACGCACCTGTGAAGTGGATTACAATTTGTGGGCCATCGGTTAAACATTGTGTCCGTCGAGGCCGCTTTCGCCTTCGAGCACGCGATATCCGCCGCTCAGGTCGCGGTTCGCCACGTAGCACGCCCGCCGGAGCGGCTATCCCCGTCAGCAAATCACGCCACCTAACCAAATCAACCCTCTCTACACTCATACTGAACCTCATTCATATATTATCTCATACACCACAGAATAATCAAATATCCAGTCATCTGGCAGATCACCACAGAATTAATGATAGATATTTCAGCAATCATTCAGGATTGTTCGGCCATCTTGACTACGTGTACGTAATGTTGAGTTCGATGATGTTCGCGACGTTCTGTAATCTCTCTGGGAGCGTTTCTCGGAACCGTTCGTCTTGAAACCGACTTTTCGGGCCCGAGACGCTGATCGCTCCCTCGACCTCGTCGTTATTGTTGATTATCGGGACCGCAACGCATCGGAGGCCTTTGACGCGGGTTTCGTCATCCAGTGCGTAGCCGTCTTCGGCCACCTTGTCGAGGGTCTCGAACAGCTCCGACCGCTCCGTGATGGTGTTTTCCGTGGACGCTGGCATGCCGTGTCGATCGAGGATTTCGTTCACGCGCTCCCGGGGGAGGTGCGCCAATATCGCGTTTCCGAGGCCGGTGTTGTGGAGGTAGACCGCCTGTCCGATGTACGAGTCCGTTTTAACCGCGTCGGCGCCGTGTGCTCTGTGGAGGTAGATTCCCTTCCCGTGTTCTTCCACGAGGAGGTTCGTCAGTTCTCCCGTCTCCTCGGCTAGCGCGGTCACTTCGTCTTTTGCGATTTCGTAGAGTCGCCGTCTGTGCCGCGCGTGGCCGCCCAAATCGAGCAACTTCAGACCGACACGATAGGTGTTGCCCTCTTTCACGATGTATCCGTCCTGTTCGAGCGTGCTCAGGTAGTTGTGTAAGCTACTCTTCGACAGGTCGAACTCCTGGGTCATCTCCGTGACGGTCGCCTCGTTCTTCTCTTTGAGCACTTCGAGTATCCGGAACGTCGTCCGCGCGGTCTTCACGTGATTCGACTGTTCTCTGTCTGACATACTCTCTCTAACAAGGGGAGCATTGTAAATGTATGTCATCAATGAATGGATATGATTCACCGATACTAAACCTCGTTCTGAATTACGCGGCGTGAACCCCTGAGAGCGTCGTTCCAAGTCGGAGTGAGAGACGGGCCGGTGGCTTGACGATGGCTTTATAGCGTCTGCCAAGGGAACTGTAGCCACATGGCACGAAAGCCAGCCGCGTTACTGCGACGTATCGACGACACCGGTCTGCCGGACCGATACGCGACGAGACCGGACGTCGCACAGAGCGATATCGAACGGGCGCTCTCGGTCGCAATCGACCGCATCGATGAGAATCTCGACGAGTTCTACGACCGATTTCCCGGGCCGTCGAGTGAGAATCTCGTTTATAGCCCCACCGACAACATGGACGGCTGGACGACTTCGTTCTGGACGGGACTCTGTTGGCTCGCGTACGAGGCGACGGGCGACCGCACGTTTCGAGACGCCGCCGAAGCCCAATTGGCGACGTTCGAGCGGAGGTTGACGGCCGGTGACGTGAAGACCCACGACCTCGGGTTCCTCTATACGCTCTCTGCCATCGCCGGCTATCGGTTGACGGACCTCGAACGGTATCGGTCGGCGGCCCTCACCGCCGCCGACCATCTCGTCGCCCGCTTTTGGGACTCGCCCGGACTCATTCAGGCGTGGGGCGACCCCGAGGAACCCGAGGACTCGTGGGAGCGCGGTCGAATGATCGTCGACTCGATGATGAACCTCCCGCTTTTGTTCTGGGCGAGCGAGGAGACGGGTGACCCCACGTACGCCTCCGTCGCCGAGACGCACGCCCGGACGAACGCACAGCACGTCGTTCGCGACGACGGCTCGACGTTCCACACGTTCAAATGCGACGTCGAAAGCGGGTCGCCGCTCGGCGGCGAAACGGCGCAGGGCTACGACGCCGGCTCCTGTTGGTCACGCGGCCAGACGTGGGCCATATACGGGTACGCTCTCGCGGCGGAGTACACCGACGAGGCCGCGTACGCGCAACTGTCCGCAAAGCTGGCGAACTACTACCTCTCGAACGTCGAAGCGGACCACGTCCCGCGCTGGGACTTCGATGCGCCCGACGAGCAGAACTACCGTGACACCTCCGCCGCGGCGATCGCCGCCTGTGGACTCGACGAACTCGCCACGCGGCTCCCGCTCGCGGATACTCGCGCCCGGCGCTACGAGAACGCGTCACTCGCAATCCTCCGCAGTCTCACGGAGAATTACACGACCGACGGAAACCGGTCGAACGGATTGCTGACTGACGGCGCTTACGACCCGACCGAGGGAGACTACAACGAGTGTTGCATCTGGGGAGACTACTTCTACGTCGAAGGGCTCGTTCGAGCCACCCAACAGTGGTCCCGCTACTGGTGAACGGCCCGCCACCCGCCGTTTCACGACGACGTAAACTCCCGGTCGGGGCAGGGAAACGCTATTGATGCATGCGATCAACGCACAAACTAGATGAATCCAACGACAGGTAACCCGCTCCAGACACGACGGGATTTCGAACGAGCGGTGTCCCAACTCGTCGAACCGTTGCTCACGCACGCCAGTCCCGGTAACGCGCGAGTGAGACCCACGGCGACCGGCGCTCACTTTCCAGCCGTCGCAGCCGAACTTGAAGGATTTGCCCGCCCGCTGTGGGGTGTCGTGCCGTTAGGCGTTCACAGTGACGTCGACTATTGGTCGTTTTTCCGGACCGGGCTGACCAACGGGACGGACCCGTCTCACGAGGAGTACTGGGGAGACGTAGACGACCACTCACAGAAACTCGTCGAGATGGCCGCTATCGGCGTCGGCCTCGCGCTCACACCGGAACACCTCTGGGAACCGCTTTCGGAGCCGGAACGGAACCGACTGGTCAGTTGGTTGAACCGGATCAACGACGCGGAACTCCATGACTGTAACTGGCTGTTCTTCCGCGTGATGGTGAACGTGGGGCTTCGGTCGGTCGGGGCGCGCCACGACTGGGAACAGACCCAGTCCGCGCTCGACCGACTCGAAACGTTCTATCGCGGCGACGGGTGGTACACAGACGGCCCCGACGACGAACACAACCCCGTCGATTACTACGTCCCGTGGGCGATGCACGTGTACGGACTCCTCTACGCCGCCGTTGCTGGCGAGGACGACCCCGAGCGGGCGGACCGTTTTCGGGCGCGGGCCGAGAAGTTCGCGACTGCTCACATCCACTGGTTCGACGAGACCGGGCGAGCGCTTCCGTACGGCCGGAGCCTGACCTATCGCTTCGCGCAGGCGTCGTTCTGGGGGACGCTGGCGTTTGCCGGCTTGGAATCGCTCTCGTGGGGCGTCGTCCGCGGACTCTGGGCCCGGAACATCCGCTGGTGGCTCGACCAACCGATATTCACCGACGGCGGGTTGCTGTCGGTCGGATACCGATACCCGTCGCTGAAAGTGTCCGAAACCTACAACTCACCGAATTCGCCGTACTGGGCGATGAAGGCGTTCCTTCCGCTGGCGCTACATCCAACCCACCCATTCTGGCAGGCCGACGAGGAGCCACTCCCGGACCTCCCGGAGACGACGGCACAGCCCGAAGCCGAGAAAGTCGTGTGCCGCGACGACGACCACCTCTTTGCGCTCTCGCTCACTCGGGACAGCCATCACGGACGAGAGAAATACACGAAATTCGCGTACTCGACGCAGTTCGCCTTCTCCGTTGCTGGTCGGACGCCCGGACCGGGACAGGCGGGACACGACAGCGCCCTCGCGCTCAGCCTCGACGGCGACCAGTTCAAGATTCCCGCGTCGTTCACGCAGACGCGCGTAGACGGGTCGACCCTCGCCGCCCGATGGAACCCGTGGGAGGACGTCAGCGTCGAGACGTGGCTCGCGCCCGACCTTCCGTGGCACGTGCGCGTCCACCGACTGCAAACGGACCGGGTCGTACACAGCGAAGAAGGTGGGTTCGCCCTGGACAAAACCGGTGACGACACCGCGGCCAACGTTACGCACGACAGTCAGAATGGAACGGCGCTCGCCAGATACCCCAACGGTGTTAGCGGTATCTCCGACGGGTTCGGCGACCGCACGCCGGCCGTCGTGGTCGACGACCCTAACACGAACCTGAACTACGCTCGCACGGTCGTCCCGACGCTGCGAGCGACGCACGAACCGGGGGAACACTGGGTCGCTTCGGCGGTCATGGCTAGCCCCGACGGGAGCGCACCGTGGGAACGGGGGCCGACGCTCGAACGAACTGCAGACGGTGTCGTGGTCGAGACCGCGAACGGCGACCGGCTCCTCGATTGCCGGCCCGACGACTTCTGACACCGTCGAGTCACCGGGCTTAGATTTATTACGCGTGGTAGTATTGCATCAATTAGCGATTAAATACTCGCGCTGGAAGCGGTCCGTCTACCGCGTGGTGGCGGTTCTGCGACCGGACGTGGAGAGTGATCAAGGATGACTTACAGAGCAGGCGTGATCGGAACTGGCGGTATCGCAGGTATGGGTATCCTCGGAATGCACGACGAGGAGGTGATCGGCAAAGAGAAAATCGACGCGAGTCACGCCGGCGGGTACGCCGACGCTGACGAGATCGAACTCGTCGCGATTGCGGACGTCGACTCGGAGAAACTCACCACGTTCGGTAACGCGTGGGACATCCCGACCGACCGGCGGTACGACGGCCACGAAGCGATGTTGGCACGGGAAGACCTCGATGTCGTCTCTATCTGTACCCCGTCTTTTCTCCACCACGAACACACCGTCGACGCGGCGAAGTCCGCCGCCGACCCGTCGGTCATCTGGTGCGAGAAACCGATCGCGTCGGAGGTCAGCGCCGCCGAAGAGATGGTCGAGGTGTGCGAGGAAACGGAGACGGAGTTGGTCGTCAACCACTCGTTCCGGTTCACCGAGAAGCTACGGCGACTCCACGACCTCATCCGGGAGCGGGACCTCCTCGGAGACGTGCAATCGGTCAGTACGCAGTACAGGATGGAGTTGATGCGTAACTCCACGCACGTGCTCGACACGCTCGTGTATCTCCTCGACGCACGCGCGGAGCGTGTCAGCGGGTACATCACCGGCGAGAACGAAGCGATCGACTCGCTCGGAACGGCAGGGGACGTAGTCGATGCGGGCGGCGGCGGCCACGTCGTGATGAACGACGGTTCGTTCGTCACCGTCGATTGCACGATTCCGCGGGACATCTCGTCGATGTCGCTGAACTTCATCGGCACCGAGGGGAAACTGTATCTGAACAACGACGACGGCGAGTGGCGCTACTGGTCGCTCGAAGACGGCGAGCACGTCGAACGACAGTTACCGGGCATCGAAGGAACGTGGACGTGGGACGATGACTACAAGCGGTCGTTTGCGAACGCCGCGAACCACATACAGGACTTACTGAACGGGGACGGACAGAACTACTCACCGGGGGCCGAAGCCGCCCGCTCGCTCGAAATCATCGTCGGGTTCTACATCTCTCATTACACCGGGTCGACGGTCGATATTCCGCTCGCAGAGCCGCTAAAAGACGTCCCGATAAAGTCGTGGTGAGTCACGGATAACCGTCGTTTCGGCGCTGGGATTCGTGTTCGGCGGGACGACTCAGTCGTCGAGCCACGGAGCGCCCTCTCGCTCGACGAGTCGGTCAGTTCGGCCGATGGCATCGATTCGCTCGATGTCTCGGTCGTCGAGGTCGAGAGACAGCGCGTCGACGTTGTCTCGGAGGTGCGGTTCGCTCGTCGCCTTCGGGATAACGGAGACCGGGTTCTTCGAGAGGAGCCACGCGAGGCTGACCTGTGCCGGACTCACCCCGTGTTTGTCGGCTATTTCGACCACTTCCGGGATATCGAAGACGGTCCCGCGGGCGAGCGGAGAGTACGCGACGTGGCGGTATCCCCGGCTCTCCGCGTGCGCGATGAGGTCGCCCTGTTGGAGGAGTGGATGGGTCTCGACTTGGTGTGCGAACAGCGGCGTCTCCAACTGTTCTATCGCCTCTTCGAGAAGGTCGATATCGAAGTTACAGACACCGACGTGGTTGATGCGTCCCCGGCCGACGAGTTCGTCGAATGCGGGAAGCGTCTCCGCCGAGTCGTAGTTCCCGACCGGCCAGTGGACGTACAGCAGGTCGAGGTATTCGAGGCCGAGGCGGTCGAGCGTGGCCGCCAGTCCCTCGATGACCTCGTCGTACGCGAGCCCGAACTTCTCAGCGTGCACCTTCGACGCCACGAATATCTCCTCGCGGGGGACGTCGGCCGCTTCGATACCGTCGCCGACGGCCGCTTCGTTTCCGTAGTACTGTGCGGTGTCGACGTGTCGATACCCCATCTCCAGCGCCGTCCGAACGCTTTCACGACAGGTTTCCGGGTCCGTGTTTTGCCACGTGCCGAGTCCGAGCTGTGGGAGACTCATACTCACTTGTCTCCGGTACGATTCAAATTTCTTTGGATGGTTCGCATCGAAAGTGGGCGTGGTGTCGACGAGTCGGGTTTGGGTCCGACACGGCGGGCAGTCTTGTCAACAAGGCCAAATTATTTATATGGAGCCAGTAATTTGCTAAACGTTCGCAATGAAAGATCAAGTAGAATCTCTCAACCGACGGAACGTGCTACAAGCGATTGGTGGTCTCGGTGCCGCGACTCTCGCCGGTTGCGTGGGGACTGGGTCCGGTCCGCAGACCGACGCGACGCAGACGACCAACAGCGACTCTTCCGCCGAAGGCACCGCCGACGAGACCGCAACGGAAGCGGCGACGGCCGCACCGATGGCGGACTCGATAGAGTTCTGGGAGATGGCGGGCTCCTACGGCGGACTCATGGACCGCTACGCCCAGGAGACGGGAACGGAGATATCCCACACGAACATGGGGTATTCCGAGATTATAAACAAGATGCAGACGCGGCTCATCTCCGGACAGGGTGCCCCGAGTACCGCGCTCATCGAACAGAAAAAGACGCTGAAAATCGCGTCGACCGGCGGCCTGCGGGACCTGCGGCCGCGAATGGAGGACGCCGGCATTATCGACGAATTCAACGACGGGGTGTTGTCCGCCGTGACCGGGGACGAGGGACAGATTTACTCGGTCCCGGACGACATCGCACCGACCACGCTCTATTACCGTCGAGACGTGTGGGACGAACACGGACTCGCACCGCACGACGAAATCGAAACGTGGGACCAACTCATCGAGGAGGGAAAGAAGCTCCCGGACGACATCTCGCTTCTCTCGCTTCCCGCGTCCGGGTCGAACCTCTACTGGCGGTTCCTGAACCGGATGCAGGGCGGACAGGAGTTCAACGAGAACGGGGAGGTCGTCCTCAACGGTGAGGAGGGCCTGAAGGCGGCCCGGATGATGAAGCGCCTCTCGAACGAGGGTCTCATCGACCGGGGCGCAAACTGGAGCCAACAGTGGTTCTCCGGATTCCAGAACGGGACTATCACCGGCTACGCGACCGGGTCGTGGTTCTACGGGACCATCACCTCCTCGATGCCGGAGACCGAGGGTAACTGGCGCGGCTTCAAGCTTCCCGCGCTTGAGTCGGGCGGCAACCGGGCGAGCAACCGCGGCGGTTCCGGCCTCGTCATTCCGCAGCAGGCGTCCGAGGAGGAGGCGAATCGAGTGTGGGACTACATTAAGTTCGTCACCGCCACCCCCAAGCAGAACGCGCTCAGTTACAAGAACGAAGGCCAGATGACGGCACACGAGCCGTCGTGGGACCAAAGCGCGTTCTCGAACGCCGAATTCGACTTCTTCGGCGGACAGCAGCTCGCCAACATCTGGATCGACACCGTTCCGGACATCCCCGGATACCGATTCACCGTCGATTCCCCCATCGTCTCCAGTATCATAAACGAGGAGATGCGAAACATGATCGACGAGGGCGACTCGCCGAAACAGGCCTTAGACCGTGCGGCACAGCGCGTCGCTGACCGAACCGGTCGCGACATCGCATAGAAGATGAGCTCGGAGTCCATCGTCAAACTGTCTGACCGCCTTCGCTTCCAGCGACAGCGGTTCAAGGAGATGATGCCGACGATTCCCGGGACTGCATACATCTTCCTCGCGCCCTTCTTCATCACGTTCGTCCTGTTCCTGGCGTTCCCGATCTTCTACACGGTCTACCTTTCGTTTTTCACGTATCAGGGCGTGGCGAGCGATCCGCTGTTCTGGGTCCAGTTCGGAAACGTCTACCTCGAAATACCGAAAATCGCGAGCCTAGAGTTTGTGGGGCTGGCGAACTACCAACGACTTCTTCGTGATAGTGTGTTCCATCAGTCGATGTTCAACACTATCTACGTCTTCGCAATCGAACTCCCGCTGATGGTCGGGCTCGCGCTCGGGCTCGCCGTGGTACTTAACGCGGGGTTCACTCGGTTCAAGGGCATCTTCCGGAGTCTGATGCTCCTCCCGGTCTCGGCAAACACCGTCGCGTACTCGGTCGTGTTCGTCGTCATCGTCGCCGAGGGCGGACTGCTCGACTTCATCTTCCAACTGTTCGGCATCGCGCCGCTGAACTGGCTCGGAAACGGGTTCTGGTCTCGGAACCTGATGGCGTTCATGGTCGTCTGGCGCTGGACCGGATACAACATGATAATCATCTTGGCCGGGCTCCAGACGATCTCCGAGTCGCTGTACGAGGCCGCGGAAATCGACGGCGCGTCGCGCTTCCAAAAGTTCCGGTACATCACCATCCCGCAGCTCAAACCGGTGTTGCTGTTCGTTCTCGTGACGACGACCATCGGGAGCTTCAAGAAGTTCTCGGAGCCGACGATTCTCATCGGCGCGGGCGCGCCGGTAAAAGAGACTCGAACGGTCGTCTACTACATCTACGAGGTCGCCTTCCAGAACCTTCAACTCGGGTACGGAAGCGCGTTGACCGTCGTTCTCGTTGGAATCGTCATGTCACTGTCCGTCATCCAACTCAAGTGGAGCTAACCATGCACGAAAAATCGAAAACCGAGGCGTTGTGGCGATTCGGCGGCTACGGGTTCCTCATCGCGGCCGCGCTGTTCATGATCGTCCCGATATACTGGATCGTTATCGCATCTACCCTGCCTCAGTCGGCAATTCTGTCGAGCAGCGGCGCGCTTCCGCAGCTCCTCCCCGGCGGACACTTCGTGGAGAACTTTCAGGCGTTGCAGTCGCGCCAGTACGTCAACTTCATGAGCAGTGTCTGGAACAGCATCTTCATCGCAATCGTCTACACGGTCCTCGCGTTGATTCTGTGTTCGATGGCCGGCTTCGCGTTCGCCAAGTACGAGTTCCGATTCAAGAAGTCCATCTTCGCCGGCATTCTGGCGACGCTTATCATCCCGGTCAATCTGTTGGTCATCCCTCTGTTCCTCGTCATGTCGACGGCGAACATGACCAACACGTACGCCGCGGTCATCCTGCCGTGGGCCGCGTACCCGGTTGGAATCTTCTTCATGCGTCAGTCGATGCAAGCGATCCCCGACGCGCTGTTGGAGTCCGCCCGGATGGACGGCGCCTCGGAGTTCCAACTGTTCTACCGCGTTGCGATACCGTCGATGAGGTCGTCGATGGCGGCGCTCGCCGTCATCCTCTTTCTCTTCCAGTGGAATGCCATCGTTCCTCTGGCCGCTGGTCGTTCTCGACACGGATAAGTTCACAATTCCGGTAGCGATTACCAAAATCATGGGACAGCAGGTCGTCGCGTTCGACCAACTGATGGTCGCATCGGCGGTCGCAATACTCCCGATGTTCGTGGTGTTCCTCGCGCTTCAGAAGTACTTCGTGCGAGGCATCCTCTCGGGAGCCGTAAAGGAGTAATTCAACATGACACAGATTGACATCGAAGGACTCGTCAAAACGTACGAAGCGAGCGAAGACCACGACGTCGAGGGTAACGAAATCGTCGCCGTCGACCACGTCGACCTCCAGGTTCGAGACGAGGAGTTCCTCGTTCTCGTCGGGCCGTCGGGGTGCGGAAAGACGACCTTGCTCCGCTGTATCGCGGGTCTCGAAAGCATCACCGACGGGGACCTCCGCTTCAACGGCGACCAAGTGAACCACCTGCGAGCGAGCGAACGGGACGTCGCGATGGTGTTCCAGAACTACGCGCTGTACCCGCACATGACTGTCAGGGAGAACCTCGGATTCGGTCTGAAGCTGTCGACGAAACTCCCATCGGACGATATCGACAGGCGAGTCGTCAGCATCGCCGAGCTAATGGGAATCGAGGACCTGCTCCCGAAGAAACCCGGCGAACTCTCGGGCGGGCAACAGCAGCGAGTCGCGCTCGGCAGAGCGATCGTCCGAGAGCCGGAGGTGTTCCTGATGGACGAACCGCTGTCCAATCTCGACGCGAAGCTTCGCTCCGAGATGCGAACGGAGATTCAGGAACTCCAAAACGAACTCGGCGTGACGACCGTCTACGTCACCCACGACCAAACCGAGGCGATGGCGATGGGCGACCGAATCGCCGTCGTGAACGACGGGCGACTCCAACAGGTCGGTGTCCCGGAGGAGCTCTACCGGAATCCGACGAACGAGTTCGTCGCGGACTTCATCGGAAGCCCGAGCATCAACCTCATCACCATGGACGTCGAGGGCAACCGTCTCGTCTCCGAGTTCGGCTTCGAGTACGAGTTCTCCGACTATCGGGTCGACGACGTCGCTACGGTGCGGCTCGGAATTCGACCCGAAGACCTCGAAATCGACAGAGGCGGATCCGACGTCGAAATATCCGTCGTCGAAAAGATGGGGAACGAGAACTTCATCTACGGGAAACTCGGCGACAAAGAGATCGTCGCCCGAACCGACGCGTCGGTTCGCCCCGAAACCGGCGAGCGCGTCGGAATCAGCTTCCGAGACGAGGCGGCCTACCTCTTCGACGCGGAGTCCGGATCGGCGCTCAAGACGAAAACTGACACCCTTCACGCCCCACAGACGCAGTTGTGACGCAGTTCCCCGCGTGAACACGCGAGGAACACCCACGTCGGTCGAACAGGTGAACGGCGGCCGTGCCGACAAACCGCTACCAGAGCACCGCCATCACGGCGAGACCGAACGCACCTGTTGGCTCTCTCCGCACCGTTCGCGTCGTCATCTCCGGCACATCGACGTCGCCGACGACAAGTCTAGCAACGCCTCGCGCGCGCTCAACGGCCGGATTCTCCCCACGCTGGGCGGGAGACGAGGACTCACCGCCGAAATCCGCCCCACCAACAAAAACAATAAATAGTGATGGTTGGTATCGTTAATCACGGTGACAGAAACCATGTGGATACGGACAGGCTTGACTATCCGTGGCGATGAGCACAGTGATACGCGCGACTGCCGGACGAGGGGAGACCGATGAGTCGGGACGATACCTCCGACAGTTCCGACGGCGGCGACTCCTCGTCGACTAAGCTGGCGGTGACGCGACGACGACTCATGCAGGTGACCGGCGGGTCGCTCCTTGGCGGCGCGTTGTTCGGCCACGAGACGTCCACGGCCCGCGCAGAACCACACGATGGAGTCGACCCGACGCCCGGGGACATTAATTGGAGCACGTATATCGAGACACCCGGCGTCGTCGGAGAGTACACCGAACCGCCGCACGTCGCGACGACGATGCCCTACGGGTCGCTGTCCGCGGCGCGAGCCGCCGAGCGCGACCGCGACTTCCTGACCGACCAATGGCTCGAATCGCAGTACGTCACATCGCTCGACGGCCCGTGGCAGTTCGACTTCGCAACCGACCTCGGTGGTGCGACGGCTGACACGTCGAACTACGCGAACTGGGACACAGTCTACGTTCCCCACACATGGAACACAGACGGCTACGGCGATTTGGGGTTCTACAATCAGGCGGTCGGTTTCTCGCCGAACGACCCGCCGAACGTCCCGAGTACCGACAACAGCGTCGGGACGTACAAACGGGAGTTCACCGTTCCGGACGGATGGACCCAAGGTCGGCAAACGTATCTCAACATCGGCGGTGCGAAAGCCGGGTACTTCGTCTGGGTCAACGACGCGTACGTTGGCTACAAGCAGGGGTCGATGACGCCCGGTGAGTTCAACGTCACCGACGTCGTCACCGAGGGCTCGACGAACACCGTCACAATTCAGGTCGTCCGCTGGACCGACGGGACGTATCTCGAACAACAACATATGTGGCGGTTAGCCGGCATCTTCCGGGACGTGCTTCTGTACTCGAAACCCGACGTACACGTCCAGGACTTCGATACGGTCGCGGACCTCGATTCCACCTACACGGACGGGACGCTGGAAGTCGACGCCGCCCTCGCCAACCACACGAGCAGTCAGCAGTCCGCGACCGTGCAAGCGACCCTGTACGACCCCGCCGGAATCGAAATCGGGACGACTAATCGGAGCGTCACCATCGACGCCGGCGACACCGTTACGATGTCGGACGGCGTGGTCACCGACCACTCGACGGAGAACAACGGTGGCACCGTCATCGGCGACCCGTCCTACGTGAGTGGGTCCAGCGGACGGGCGCTCGATTTCGACGGGAGCGACGACTGGGTCGACGTCGGGTCCCACCCGAGCCTCGACCTCTCGGACGCGTTGACGCTGGAAGCCGTCGTCTACGGTGAGTCGCTCACCGGCGAACAGCCGATGGTTGTCAAGGGAGACACGTCCTACGGACTGAAGATGAGCGGCGGCGACCTCCAGTTCTTCGTCTACGACGGAAGTTGGAACACGGTCACTGTCGCGCCGCCGAGTGGCTGGTCCGGAAGTTGGCACACGGTGACCGGCGTCTACGACGGCTCGTCGCTTCGCCTGTACGTCGACGGCACCGAAATCGGCGCGACTTCGTTCTCGGGGTCGGTCTCGACGAACGGTTACCGCCTCGGTATCGGCCACAACGCCGAGGCTCGGAGCCGCTACTTTGGTGGCCGCCTCGACTCGGTACGCGTGTACGACCGCGCGCTCTCGTCGTCGGAAGTGAACGCCTCCCGAACCGGCCCCGACAGTTCGACGCGACTGTGGCTCGACTTCGAACAGACGGGCCCGCCGCTGTCGATGTCGGTCTCCAACGTCGACGCGTGGACCGCTGAGACGCCGGCCCTGTACACGCTCGGCATCGAACTCATCCCGAGCGGGGCTTCCTCGGCTACCGAAGCGATGGTGGAGAAAGTCGGCTTCCGAACCATCGAGGTCGTTTCGACCTCCGACGGAGCAGCGGA
This sequence comes from Haloferax sp. ATB1, assembly GCF_000730175.1. Taxonomy (NCBI): domain Archaea; kingdom Methanobacteriati; phylum Methanobacteriota; class Halobacteria; order Halobacteriales; family Haloferacaceae; genus Haloferax; species Haloferax sp. ATB1. The sequence goes on from NZ_JPES01000006.1 coordinate 19,735, forward strand.
GAAAATCACCGTCAACGGCGAGGCGGTGACGCTCGCCGGGACGAACCGTCACGACTACAGCCTCGACCACGGGCGACACGTGCCGACCGAGCGGATGCGAAAGGAGATCGAACTCGCGAAGCGGAACAACGCCAACGCGATCCGCTGTTCGCACTACCCCAACCGCCCCGACTTCTACCGACTGTGCGACGAGTACGGAATCTATCTGCAAGACGAGCTCAACGCCGAGGCCCACGGCAACCAGTCGCTCGTCAACGACTTCCCCTCGTACGACCCGTCGTTCCTCGACCGGTTCAAGCGGATGGTCGTGCGCGATAAGAACTTCGCCTCGATAACCGTCTGGTCGACCGGAAACGAGGCCGGTCTGGGTGCGGCGCATCGAAAGATGGCCGACTGGGTGCACAGCGCGGACCCGACTCGGCTCGTCGGCCATCAGGATAACGCCGGGGGCTACGGGAGCGGTTTCGGTGGCACCGCTTCCTTCGCTGATATCAACGGCATCCGGTACCCCTTCCCAGGCACCATCGAGAGCATGGCGGGCGACTCCAGCGTGACGAAACCGGTCGTCATGGGTGAATACCAGATTATGTCCGGCAACGGCGGGGGACTCCTGACTGACTTCTACGACGTCATCCACGCCCACGAGCAGTTACAGGGCGGCTATATCTGGATGTGGAATCAGCACCAACTCAACGCGACGGAGGACCCGCTCGACGGGAATCTGTTGAGCGAGGACCACAGACGCGCGGCTATCGACGACCGCTCCATCGCGGGCCACACCGCGCTGGTTAACGGCTCGCCGAACGAGGTGTCCGGCGAGAGCGGGTCGGCGCTCGAACTCGACGGGACCGCCGACTGGGTCGACGCCAACCACGACGACAGAATCGACATTACGGGCGAACTGACCGTCGAAGCGGTCGTCTACGGCGACGGTAGCCTCTCTGGTGAACAGCCGTTCGTCGTCAAGGGCGACACCCAGTACGGACTGAAGATGAGCGACGGCGATCTGCAGTTTTTCGTCTCCGACGGCTCGAATCAGCAGACTGCGAGCGCCGCTCCCCCGAGCGGCTGGGACGGGAGCTGGCACACGCTCTCGGGCGTCTACGACGGGTCGGCCGTCCGGCTGTACGTCGATGGGTCCGAAATCGCGTCCGCGGCCTTCTCGGGGGCGATAAACAGCAACCGATACCGGGTCGGAATCGGTCACAACACCGAGACGACGGAGCGCTATGCGAACGTTCGGGTCGATTCCGTTCGCATCTTCGAGCGGGCGCTCCCCTCGGACGACGTGGCCTCGCTTTCCTCCCCGGACGAGAGCTGTCGCCTGTGGCTCGACTTCGAACTCAAAGAGCACCTCTGGGGCGACCCGCCCCAGCCGACGGCGACGATAATCGACCACCGGCACACGATGCCCCAACTCGACGTGATGAAGAAGGCCCAGCAGTTCGTTCGCTTCGAGGCGAACGACCTGCCGAACGGCGACGTCGACGTCACGAACGTCTACGACTTCACGAACACGAGTCAGTTCGACTTCGACTGGGTGCTCAAAGAGGACGACACGGTCATCCAGAGCGGTACGCTGGACCCGAGCATCGCCCCCGGCGAGACGCAGACCGTCACCCTCGGGTATTCACAACCCTCGCTACAGGCTGGCTCCGAGTACTTCTTGGACATCAGCGTGACGCTCGCGTCGGACACGTCGTGGGCTGACGCCGGCTACGAGATCGCGTTCGAACAGTTCGTCGTCCCGTGGGACGCCCCGGACGCCCCGCAGTCGAGCCTCTCGGATATGAGCGGCGTCAGCTACTCGACGAGCGGGTCGGAAGTCACCGTCTCCGGGTCGGACTTCACGTACGTCTTCGATACGAGCGCCGGGCAGTTCACTTCGTTCCAGCGTCACGGTGCGGAACTGCTGAACGCCGGGCCTCAACTCAGCGCGTGGCGCGACCCGGTCCACAACGAGTCCGCCGGGTGGGGCGGGGCCGAGGCCGACGAGTGGACGTCGGCGGGGCTAGACGCGCTGACGGCGACGGTTGACGCTAGTAGCGTCTCACAGCCGGATTCGTCGGCAGTGCGCATCGAAGTCGAAACGACTGACTCCGCGAGCGGTCACAGCGAGGCCTTCACCACCGGCTACTCCTACGACGTCCTCGGCAGCGGCGACGTGGTCGTGCAGGTCGAAGTGACGCCCAACACGGACATGCAGAACGCCATCACGGAGTACCTGCCGAAGTACGGCCTCCAACTCCGGATGCCGGCGGACTTCGATACCTTCGAGTGGTTCGGTCGCGGCCCCGGGGAGACCTATCCGGACCGGAAATGGAACGAGCGTATCGGGCGGTACAGCGGGTCCGTCTCCGACCAGTTCGTCGGGTACGTCCCTCCGGGCGACTACGGCAACAAGTGCGACACGCGCTACGCCGCGTTGACCAACGACAGCGGCGTCGGCCTGTTGGTCCACGGCTTGCCGTCGACGGAGACGATGAACGCCAGCGTCCAAGCGTTCACCAACATGAGTGACGCCGAACGCGTCAGCGACCTCCAGTTCGCCGACGGCATCGTCTTCAACGTCGACTACGCTGTCAGCGGCGTCGGTGGGATGCCCCGGAACACGCTTTCTGCGTACAGCGTCGACCCCATCAGCGAACAGTTCACCTATGCGTTCCGCCCGTTCGACGCAAGCAGCGACGACCCGCTCTCGCTGAGTCGGCGTGACCTCCCGTACGCCGGTCAATCGGGTTCGGGCCCCATCACCGAGGGGACGTACTACATCGAGAACGTCAACAGCGGAAAGGCGATGGACATCGCGAACAGTTCGACGGCTGACGGTGGGAACGTCCAGCAGTACGGTTACTGGGGCGGTTCGAACCAGCAGTGGGACGCTGTCCAGAACGGGGACGGTACCTACCGCTTCGAGAACGTCAACAGCGGAAAGGTGCTGTCGGTCGATACCGGGTCGACCAGTGAGGGGGCGACACTCGTCCAGTGGACGTGGAACGGAAACGACGAACAGCGATGGACCGTCATCGAAAACAGCGACGGCACGTACCGCCTGGAGAACGTCAACTCGGGATACGTCGCCGACGTGAACGCCGCTTCGACCAGCAACGGCGCCGACGTCATCCAGTGGGGATGGGGCGGCGGCGACAACCAGAAGTGGACGTTCAACGCGCCGTAACGGCGAACCGGCGTCCGGTCGGTGCCTCGTCGGAGCACGGTCCGGCCAGTATTCCCTCCGACGTTCGAGAACACACCGGGCGAGAGCCGCGTTGGTGAGTGGTTCCGTGCCGACTCACTCGGACGCGAGTCCGACGCCTCCGATGGACCCGTCGAGTACCGCGATATCGAACGCGTCGACGGTCGCCTCACCGAGCAGGAACCCGGCGGAGTCGGGGACGGTCAACGTCACCGGGTCGCTCGTGAAATTAAGCGCCCACGTGTAGCCGTCGCGCTCCATCACGCGCACGCCGTCCGGGAATCGCTCAGTGTACTCGACGCCGGCGGCGTCCAGTAACTCCGTCACGAGCGCGTCGGCGAGGTCGTCCCCCGGCCAGCAACCGCAGTACGTCACGGTTCCGTTTCCGGCGTCGTTCCGCACGATTGCGGTGTTTCCGGCCGCTTCGCCCGTCCGATACTCTCCCCGGGGCACCCCGTCTTCGGGAGCCAGCCACGAGGCCCACGTTCGGAACTCGTACGTTGCACCGTCGTAGGAGAGTCGCGTCTCGATGTGGTCGGGCAGCGTTTCGTGACGCGCCACCCGTGCGCCGGTGAGGGAGGTGAGCGGCCCCGGCGCGAGCGACTCGTGAAGCTGGTTGTACGGGTCTTTCTCCCCCGTCCGGGCCCCGAGGAGGAGACTGCCGCCCGAATCGACGTAGTCGGTCAGGGCGGTCGACAGCTCGTCGCCGACGAGATACAACGTCGGTGCGACGACCGCGTCGTACCGTTCGAGGCTCGCGTCCGGCGAGACGATGTCGACCTGCACACCGCGGGCGCGAAGCGCATCGTAGTACGTCCGTAAGTGGTTCCAGTAGTCCCAGTCGGGCGAGAGAGGTTGCGAACGCGTCGCCCACAGGCTCTCGTAGTCGTGGACGAGCGCGACCGACGCATCGACCGAGTCCAAGTCGAACAGCTCGTCGGCGGCGGTCGACGCTTCGCGGTACCCGCGGTCCGGGGAGCCGTCCTGCCGCCGAAGCCCGGCGTGGTACTGTTCTTGCCCCTGACGACAGCGACGCCAGCGGAAGTAGACGACGGCGTCCGCGCCGTGAGCGACGGCGTGGTGGGCCCACAGGCGCATCGCCCCGTCGGCCGGTTGCGGCGACTGCGGCGGCCAGTTGATGTCTCCCGGCTGTTGCTCCATCACCCAGAACGGCTTCCCTTTCGCGCCGCGCTGGAGGTCGTGGTTCATGCTCACTTGGTCGGGATTCCCGGCCCGTAACTCGTCGGCTGTCGGCGTGTCCGGCTGTCGGTCCTGCACGAACCCCGTCGGATAGGAGTCCCACGAGAGGAAATCGAGGTCGTCGGCGAGGCGAAAGGCGTCGAGTGAAAAGCCACCCATGAAGTTGTGCGTGACGAACCACTCGCCGTTCGCTTCGCGGATGAGGTCTGCGTGCAGGCGGTTGTACTCGGCCACGCTGTCGTTACTAAACCGCTCGTAGGCGAGTACCCGCGAGGGGTGGTTGGCGGCCGGTGTCGGTTTTGGGGGGTCGACGCTCTCGAAATCGTCGTACTGCTGGCTCCAAAACGCCGTTCCCCACGCCTCATTGAGGTCGGCAACGGTCTCATAGCGGTCGGCGAGCCATTCGCTAAACGCCTCGCCACAGTCCTCGCAGTAGCAGGTAACCGTCTCGTGGCAGCCGAATTCGTTGTCGGTCTGCCACCCGGCGACGTGGGGGTTGTCGGCGTATCGTTCGGTCAGCACGCCGACGATGCGTTCGGTCTCGGAACGGTAGGTGGGCGAGTTGAAGCAGGTGAACCGACGGCTCCCCCACTCGCGCGGCGTGCCGTCTCTGTCTCGCTGTCGAACGTCGGGATGTTCGTCGACGAGCCATTTCGGCGGCGTCGCTGTCGGCGTGCACAGAACCGCTTTCATCCCGAACTCCCCGATGAGTTCGACGGCCTCGTCTAACCACGCGAAATCGAACGTCCCTCGCTCCGGTTCGATTCGTCCCCACGCGAACTCCCCCATTCGAACGTATTCAATCCCGGCTTCGGCCATCTGACTGATATCGGTCTCCCACCGCTCTCGCGACCAGTGCTCCGGGAAATAGCAGACACCAACTGTCATACCCATTAGTCAAAGTGGTGAGGTATAGTTCTTTCCGGTGTCTGGGCACTGGCTGATACCCACCCGTCGAGTCCTGCGCACCAGGCCCGCCGTCACAAATTTCGGAACCATCGCCCGTACTTATGTACCACTGTGAGAGACAGTCGTGCGAACACATGCACGGCTCAACTGTCGGTCTGAACGCCCTCGACACCGAACGCGAGACCCGGTCGCAAACCGCTGAGGGGCGTCGATGACTGCCGAACTCGTCACGTTCGGCGAGACGATGATTCGGCTGAGCCCGCCGGAGGGCGAGCGAATCGAGACCGCCCAGTCCCTCGAATTCCGGACCGCCGGTGCGGAAAGCAACGTCGCGGTCGCCGCCTCCCGCCTCGGCTGCTCCGCCGCGTGGCTCTCGAAGCTTCCAGACTCGCCCCTCGGTCGGCGCGTCACCACGGAACTCCGGACACACGGCGTCGAGCCGTACGTACGCTGGGACGACGACGCTCGCCAAGGAGCGTACTACATCGAACAGGGGCGCTCGCCGCGTCCGACGAACGTCATCTACGACCGCGCCGATGCGGCAGTCACGACCGCGCGACCGGACGAACTCGCCGTCGAAGTCGTGGAAGACGCGGCGGCGTTCTACACGAGCGGCATCACGCCGGCGCTCTCCGAGACGCTTCGGGAGACGACCGGCGAGCTTCTGCAGACGGCGACCGAGGCGGGGACGACGACCGCGTTCGACCTCAACTACCGGTCGAAGCTCTGGTCGCCGTCCGACGCGCGAGACGTGTGCGAATCGCTCTTCCCCGAGGTCGACGTCCTCGTCGCCGCGGAGCGAGACATCCGCACTGTTCTGGAACTCGACGGCGACGCGCCGACGCTCGCATCGGAGTTGACCGCCGACTTCGATTTCGAGACGGTCGTGGTCACTCGCGGGGAAGACGGAGCACTCGCACGACACGACGGAACGGTGTACGAGCAACCGGTCTTCGAGACGGACACGGTCGACGCCATCGGGACCGGCGACGCGTTCGTCGGAGCGTTCCTGTCGCGGCTCATCGCGGGCGAATCAGTCGAGACCGCGCTCGCCTACGGTGCGGCGACCGCCGCGCTCAAACGGACAATTCACGGCGACCTCGCGGTCGTGACGCCTGACGAAGTCGAACGCGTCCTCCGCGGGGGCGACGCCGGAATCGACCGATAACTCCCTCCTTCGCCGAGCGTTCCGGATTCGCCGCGCGAACCGCGCCGAGACAGTCAGCTCCGAACTTCCGAGCGGTGGGGTGCGTCAGTCGCGGCGTGCGCTTTCGACCGCTTCGACGAAGGAACGCGCGTTGTTCTCGATGGTCGCGAAGTCACCGCGCGAGACGGCGTCGTTGTCTACGATTGCGCTTCCGACCCCAACGGCGGTCGCTCCGGCGTCGAAGAACTCGCCGACGGTATCGAGGTCCACGCCACCCGTCGGAACCGTCGGAATGTGTCCGAGCGGACCGCCCAGTGCGGAGACGAACCCGGGGCCGAGCGTTCCGGCCGGGAACACCTTCACCATCTCGGCACCGGCCTCGTAGGCGTCGACCGCCTCGGTCGGTGTCGCGATACCGACGATAGAAGGGGCACCGTATCTGTTACCGGTCCGGATGACCCCCTCGTCGAACGTCGGCGTGACCAGGTACTCCGCACCTGCGAGCAGCGCCGCGCGAGCGGTTTCGCCGTCGAGGACGGTTCCAGCGCCGATGGTGACCTCTTCCGCCGTGAACGACGCGGACACGTCGCGGAGCATGTCGAGGACGCCGTCCGTGTTCGCGGTGATTTCGACGGTCGAGACGCCGCCGCGCGTGAGCGCTTCGACGGTTTCGATCGCCGTGTCGGCGTCGGTTCCACGGATGATGGCGATGAGGCCGGTCTCCCGGATGCGGCGTGCTGGGTGTTGGCTCATACTGGCTACTCTCGGACGAGGGGTTTAAACGCGGTGGTCGACCCGTCCAGAGATACCGTCCCGCCCCGTCGCCGACGCTCAGTCGAGCGTGACCACACGTCCGGACTCGCCTGCCTCGTAGACGGCCTCGATGAGTCGCATATCGAGGACGCCGTGTTCGCCGTCGGGACCGATCGGCGCGTCGGTCAAGATGCGGTCTGCGGCGTAGTCGAACAACTCGGTCATCTGATTGACCTGCGGCGTGTCGAGCGTGACCGAAACGTCGTCGCGCGTCACTCGGATTTCCGTTTCCATGTGGTAGGCCGGTTCGACGAGAATCTCGCCGTTGGTCCCGACGACGCGGAGGCTGGTCGTCGCTTGGGCGTTTTGGCTGGCGGTCGCGGCCAAGTACGTTCCGTCGTCGAACTCCACCATGAACGAGGTGTGCTCGTCGGGCACCTGCTCGAACGCGTCGTGAGCGGATTGCATGAACGCCTGCGCGGCAACCGGGTCGGAATCGAGCAGGAACCGGCAGGTGTTGAGCGGATAGATGCCGATGTCCGTGACGGTCGCGCCCGGTCCCGCCAGTTCGGGGTCGAGCCGCCATTGGTTCGGGTCGGAACTCAGTTCGAGCATCGCTTGCGAGTTCGTCCCGATCGCGTGGACCGGGTCGCCGATGACGCCGTCTCGAATCAACTTTCGCGCGCGTCGAATCGCGGGTTCGGTGTGCATCCGGTAGCCGACGATAAGCGGAACGCCCGCCTCGTCACACGCATCGACCATCTTCTGCCCGCGTTCGCTACTCGCTTCGATCGGTTTCTCGCAGAGGACAGCCTTGCCCAACTCGGCGGCCGTGCGCGCGTACGGGAGATGAAGCGCGTTGGGCGAGCAGATGTATACCGCGTCGTAGGCGTCGGCGGCTTCGCCGGCGTGGAACTCGTCGTACGAGAGACCGTGTGTCGCCGTTTCGACGCCGGCCGCGACCCGTTTCGCTTTCTCCGAGGTACTACTGACGGTGACGGTCGTCTCGCACAACTCGGACGCGTCGATAGCCGGAATCGCTTGGTCGACGGTCCACCACCCGAGCCCGATGACTGCGATGCGGACCGTCCCGTCGGAAACACGCTGCCAGTTACGGCGCTCGAAATCATCGAGGAACGCTTCTAACGACATACGAGTTCCACATCATGGACGAGTAGGTATAATATCGAGGGTTCGAGGGTGGGCACCGACGTCACAGTCCGAGAGAAAGATTTTTTCGAGGGACACCCCAACGTACGCGTAACGAATCATGAGTAAGATTTCGGAGTATGAGCTGTTCGAGGTGCCACCGCGATGGCTGTTTCTCAAGTTGGAGACGACCGACGGCGTCGTCGGCTGGGGCGAACCAGTCGTGGAGGGACGCGCTCACAGCGTCAGGGCCGCCGTCGAGGAACTGATGGACAACTACATCCTTGGAACGGACCCCGCGGCGATAGAAGACCACTGGCAAGCGATGTACCGGGGCGGCTTCTATCGCGGCGGTCCGGTGTTGATGAGCGCGATTGCGGGTATCGACCAGGCGCTGTGGGACATCAAAGGCAAACGCTTCGGAGCCCCGGTTCACGAACTGCTCGGCGGTGCGACGCGGGACCGAATGCGCGTCTATCAGTGGATCGGTGGGGACCGCCCCTCGGAGGTCGCCGAACAGGCCGAACTGAAAGTCGAGGCGGGGCTGACCGCCGTGAAGATGAACGCCACGGCGGAGCTTGAACGGATTGACACGCCCGCGTCGGTCCAAGCGGCGGTCAATCGACTCGAAGAGGTCAGGGAGGCCGTTGGCCCCGAAATCGACATCGGCGTCGACTTCCACGGGCGCGTCTCGAAGCCCATGGCGAAGCGACTGGCGAAGGCGCTCGAACCGTACGAGCCGATGTTCATCGAAGAGCCCGTCCTCCCCGAACACAACGACGTGCTCCCGGAAATCGCACAGCACACGACGATTCCCATCGCGACGGGCGAGCGAATGTACTCGCGCTGGGATTTCAAGCAGGTGTTCGAGAACGGCGCGGTCGACCTGATTCAGCCGGACCTCAGCCACGCGGGTGGCATTACCGAAGTCAAGAAGATCGCAGCGATGGCCGAGGCGTACGACGTCGCGCTCGCCCCGCACTGTCCGCTCGGCCCGATTGCGCTCGCCTCGTGCCTCCAAGTGGACACCTGTTCCCCCAACGCGCTCATCCAGGAACAGAGCCTCAACATCCACTACAACCAGCGGAACGACGTGCTCGACTATCTCGAAGACAAGAGCGCGTTCGAGTACGAAGACGGCTACGTCGCGGTTCCCGACGAACCCGGGCTCGGAATACAGATGGACGAACAGTACATCCGAAAGCAGGCCGAACGCCCGGTCAACTGGCACAACCCCGTGTGGCGTCACGAAGACGGCAGCGTCGCCGAGTGGTGACCGGCCGCCGCGAATCGTTCACTAACTGTTAACAACTTATTTGTACGTCCGTCGAGTGTCGGAGGGTATGCCCACCGCAGACGACTACGGAATCAAGGCGACGATGACGAGCCATCGAATCCTCGATACGATACGGAGTCGCGACCGGCCGACGTTGACGGAGATCGCTCGGGCACTCGACCTCTCGAAACCGGCGGTCCACAAGCACCTCGCGACGCTCGAAACACTCGGCTACGTCATGCGACGTGACGAGGGGTACGAAATCGGACTCGAACTCGTGAGTTTCGGCGTCTACGCGAGGCGACGACAGCGGATATACGAGGTCGCGCGGTCACAGGTGGTCGAACTGGCCAACACCATGCGAGAGCAGGTCTGTCTGGTCGTTCCGGGACAGGGTAGTGAGTGGAACTGCCTCTACATGTTCACGGCCGTGCCAGCGGATTTAGACACCCCGGACCAGGAAGGTGAGATACGACCATTGCACGCGACAGCGGCCGGGAAGGTAATCCTCGCCAATATGGACAAAGACGAGGTCGCGGAGTTTCTCGACCACGACTCGCTCTCCTCGGAGACTGCGAATACGATCACCGAACGCAACGAGTTGAAGTCCAAACTCCAAGCGATTCGCGACCAAGGAGTCGCATACGACAGACAGGAGCAATCGGATGACTATCGGGGTGTCGCCGCACCGGTCCTCGACGACGATGGTCGCCCGCTGGGCGCAATCGAAGTCCTCGGCCCTCCCCCGAGAATGAGCGGAAAGCGTCTCGAAGAGGACACCGTCGGCTTGGTCGTCAGCGGAGCGAAGAACGTAGAGAATAAACTCTCGATCGACTGACTGATTTTCTATTAGTTAACAGAGACCCGGCGCGGGAGGTAGAAATACGGATACGGAAACCCGGATATATGTTCGTGAAGTTCGTGATAGTCAAGATGATGGGTAGATAGTTCAGTCGTAGTCCGAGAGGGTGTTTTCTAACCGTGAACAATACTGAACGATTCGTATATTTGGCTCTGCGGGTTGCTCGGTGGCGGAACAGCGACCAAATTACATCCATAGCGCTGTAAATTCCGAACATCGCGAATTCAATATCGAACTCGTGACTCGGACGGTATCTCGACAGGTCGTTTGACGGGACAGTATTGTAGTATATAAACAATTTCTTCCTCCCCACGCGTGACTGCAACCCTACGGCTGTCGAACTGACTGGCTCGCCTGTGGCGAGTGTGAGACCGCGTTTCGATGAGCTTTCGCTCGACGGACCGAGCGTACCGACCGCTCTAAATCGAGAGGTAACCGTCGTCTAGCGCGTTATCTCGGAAAGTCACATCGTTTAAGAAGTCGTGTTTCTCCGGGAGTCGGTGAGAACTGGAGCGGTCTACCGGTGCCGTCCCGTCAAAACGATTCACCGTCAAACGTCAGTTCCACGCCGCGTGTAGTTGTGCATCTTTTACAATATAATTGCGTGAAGACGTGCCGGTCTGTCCGGTGCTGGCGGTAGATGTTCACTATGTGTGTTCAGTGAGTACATTCATTGATTCACACAATTAGTGGTGTTTCATGCTGAACACAATGGTGGTATGTACAGAAGATTCAAGGTGGACGTTCTTGATGAGACAGTATGCTCACGTACTCGACCTACAGCGAGGCGGGCGGGGTTGGGAAGACGACCACCGCAGCGAATCTGGCGGTCGCGCACGCTCGGGCGGGGCTGAAACCGCTCGTCGTTCCGCTCGACCCGCAGGACGGCGACCTCTCGCGTCTCTTCGGCGTTGACGACCAGCGGACGGACTCAGTCGATAACATCGTCCGGCATATGATTCGCCGCCCCAACGGCGACTTCGACGACCTCATTCGAACCGTCGAGGGTGTCGATATCGTTCCCGAACACAATATGCTCTCAGATTTGGCCGACTTTCTCCAGCGAGAGAAAGATCAAGCCGAAGCCATGGGCGAAGCGTTCGGGATGCACGCACAGCTACTTCGCGTGCTTCGCGAGGCCGGCGTCCCGGAGGAGTACGACGTACTGATCTGTGACCCGCCAGCGACTGAAGGCCCGCATCTCTACAACGCGATTCATGCAACGCGGTCGCTTGTCATCCCCGTCGAGCCGAGCGCCAAAGGCCGGGCGGCAGTCGAAGGGCTCGAAGCCCTCGTCGCGGGCTTCGAAGACCAACTCGAAATCGACGTCGGTGTGCTCGCCGCCGTGCCGACCGGATTCAAAAACACGCGTGACCAACGGCAGGTGCTGACTGAAATCGACTATCCGATTCCGGAAATCATCAGCGAGCGTGCCTCCCTCATGGAAGGCTGTTGGATGGAACAGTGTTCGGCGTTCAAATACGTTCGTGAACACCGCGTCTCGCCGTCGTGACTACGAAATTGAGACACTCGCGCAGTTCGACCGCATCGCAAGGCATCTCGAACAACAGGTCGGCATCGAAGCGCCGAACCCACCGGAACCCGGTGACGTCGACCACGAGGTGATGACGGTATGACTGGGATGAAGAAAGGAGCCGGTGAAAACCCGTTCGCGGACGATTCGTCGACCGAATCGAAGACCGATACAGCGCCCGAGGCTGAGGAACCAGCACCTGAGCAGGCCGAAGAAACGGATTCGAACCAAGGCGAGGGTGCAGACGAAAAACAGTCTCGCCAACAGATTCAGATTCCATACAAGTTCCGCCGCGATGGCGTCCAAGACGGCCGTGACCGGGTTCCGCTGTTCTTGCAGAAGGAGACGAAAGTCGCGGAGCGAGACGCCCTTCGAGAGTTCGAAGACCGGTTCGAAGAGAACGTCTCGCTCACCGACCTCCGTGAAGCGCTCATGAAGGTTGGACTGCAACACCTCGACGAAACGGAAGAGTGCCTCGAAGAGTGGGGCTACGGGATGACCTTCGACTAGCGAATCGGGAGCAACGCGGAATGCAACTTCGAGACTTCGCCCCGCATCGGCGAGACGGTCGAGCCTGGCACGTGTCCCGCCCCCGTAGCCGTTCGCGACGTTGGAGACGCCACCCCCGGTCACGACTCTCCGGGATGCGAATCGAACGCGTCCGCCCCGACCGGCGAACCGCACAGCACGCACCCATCGTCGAGAATCCGCTCACGGATGCCCGCGTCGACGAACACCTCGACGCTGCACTCCGGGCAGTCGAAGACTAACTGGCCTGGCACGGCGACCACTACCCGAAGCACAGACGCTGTCAGTATCTATCACACCCCACCATAGGGCGGGAATACATACGCTAGGCCCAACTACACGTCGAGAATCGCGTCGAGAAGCTTCGACTGGGCGGCGGACAGATGCTCGGTGAACGTCGACCGGTTGATATCGAGCGCCGCGGCGACTTCCGTCGCGTTTGCCTCGCGGGGATGTTCGAAGTACCCCATCTCGTGGGCCGTCTCAAGGACCTCCCGCTGTCTCGCCGTCAATTTGTCGCGGTCAACGAACACGAGCGAGCTGGAGACGGAATCTGGTTCGGACTGTGTGAGTCGCCGAAGTGAGATGCCGTCGAACTCCGATTTAAGATTGACGACGATGTCGCGGAACGATGTGAGGTCCGAAGCGACGAACGACAGAACGACGGTGCCGCACTCCGCTTCGAGGTGCCGGACCGGACAGCCGTGACACTCGACGAGTTCGCAGGCGCACCGTGGCCCCTCGGCGGGGCCGCTGGTCACGCGATAAATCGTCTTTTGCTCGTGGTGAAACACCTCGTCTGCGTCGTCGATAGCGGCTGACGAGGGGGCGGTAAACTCGACCGCGGCGGTGTCGTTGTCGGCAGCCACCGACCGCGAGACGGATTCGACGGAGGTCTCCGCCGACGCTTCCGACACCCGGCAGACAGACGGGTCAGTCACGTGAATTTCACCGTGCACGCCCTCGGTCATAGGTCGGCGTACGACGGTGGCTCTGAAATAATCTTCGCCGAATCTGTTTGCCGTCTCGTGATTCCGGTCCGTGTTCGAGCGGATTCCCCAACGAGAGCCGTATAAAGTCCCCGCACCCTATGGTTCGGGTGTTACTGGCCTCGGTGCAGATTCTCCAACGAATCGAAGTATGACATATACGAGCTTGCTCGGGGCCAAACGGGGGAACGGAACGCCGCCCGTTTGGAGCGTGAGGCGGCGAGTCGGTACGCGGGGTGAGTCACCGTGAGACGCGGGACGGTCGTCGTGTTGCTGCTCGTCGTCGCGGTGCTCCTGCCGACGTGGTACGTGGCGTTGCACGGCGAACCGCCGAGCGAACAGATAGAAATCGACCAGAGCGTCACCGAGATGCGGCCGCTGCAGGAGATCGTCGACACGCCGGAGAAACTCGCGCCGAGTCAGGTGGGCGTCATCGTGTGGGTGGCGCTCTTCGCGCTCGTCGGCGTCCTCGCCGCAGTCCACCGGTTCATGGACACGGCGGTCAGGAGCTGACCCGGGTGACGAATCAACGATCGCGGACGGCGGTCAGGTCGGACTGCCGTGGTTCTGGACCGCGGACCGCTGGGTCGTCGAGTACGACGACGCCTCCGACGCCATCGAGGGAATCGTGGCGATGGGCGGACTGACCATCCTCGCTATCGTCTTCGCGGCGCTGTTCACCGGCGAGTACCTGACGCTCGCGCGGACCCAGTACTTCGGCGTCTACGCCGCGGGGATGTTCACCGCGCTCGCTTTGCTCACCGTGTCGTACTACGCGTGGTTCCTCCCCCACGTCGAGGTCGCAGAACGGAGGGGACACTAATGAGACTCGACAATCAGAACGCATCGGACGACTGCGACGAGCACTGCGATGACTGCGGGGACGACAGCAACTACCGGCCGAGCATCTTCTCCGACGACCGCGCCTCGCTCGCCCGCCGCGACTACGCGAAACTGCTCGCCAGCGTCGGGGGTTTGACCGCCGTCGGGAGCCTCGCGGCACCGTTGGCCGGGCTGACTCGCGTCTTCGAGCGCTCGTACACCGGCCCCGTGTACTCGGACGGCATCTACCTCGTCGACGGTGAGGGCGAGCGCGTCGGCGAGAACGCCCTGAGCGAAGGCGAAAAGATGACCGTGTTCCCGGAGCCCAGACCGGGCATCGAACGGGCGCCGACGCTACTCGTGAGACACGCCGAGGACGCCTACGGTGGCGCAACGAACCTTGAGTACACGGTGTCGGGTTACGCCGCCTACTCGAAGGTCTGTACCCACGCGGGCTGTATGGTGTCGAACGAGGAGGGAGAGACGTTCGTCTGCCCGTGTCACTTCGGGAAGTTCGACCCGACCGCGGGCGCGAAAGTGGTCGGTGGACCGCCTTCGAGACCGCTCCCGCAACTCCCAATCACGTTGTCGAGCGAGGGCAATCTCATCGCCACGGGCGACTTCAATGGGCCGGTCGGCCCGGGGGGCGAGTGATGTCGCGGCTCGACCGTCTCGCCGACCGCGCCGGCGACGCCGGCGACGAGGCGTACGACTGGGTAGACGAGCGGTTCGACCTCGACAGCGGCCGCGCGTTCCTCGGGAAGGCGTTCCCCGCCGAGGACTCGTTTCTCCTCGGCGAGGTGGCGCTGTTCTGCTTCCTGCTTCTCGTCCTCACCGGGATGTTCCTCGGGATGTTCTTCGAACCGTCGACGAGCGGCGTCGAATACGAGGGAGCGTCGCGAAGTTCCAAGGCCAAGAGGTGCCCGAGGCGTTCGCGAGCGTCCTGCACATCACCTACGACATCCCCTTCGGGATGTTCATCCGGCGGATGCACCACTGGGCGGCTCACCTATTCGTCGCGTCCATCGGGCTGCACATGCTCAGGGTGTTTTTCACCGGGGCGTACCGCAATCCGCGCGAGCCGAACTGGGTCGTCGGCACCGGCCT
>NZ_JPES01000007.1:0-31441 GCF_000730175.1 Haloferax sp. ATB1
GGCGAGTTCGTCGCGGTCGCGCCGCGGCCGGGTCAGCCACTCGCGGAGGAGGCGGCCGCCGGGCGAGGTGACGGTGTGGTCTATCGTGTCGAACAGCGACCCCGAGCGGTCGCCGTGCATCGTCTCGGTGAGTTCGAGGTTGCGCTGGGTGGTCGCGTCGAGTTCGAGCAGGTCCGAGGGGTGGTAGACCTGCAGGCGCGTCATCGACCGGAGGACGCCCGCGCCCGTCTCCTCGACGTAGGCGAGGACGCCGCCGGCGGCGCGGGTCGCGAGGTCGGAGTCGAGGCCGACGCTATCGACCGTTGACGCGCCGAACTGCTCGCGGACGGCGTGGCGGGCGCGACCCGGCGCGAACGCCTCGGTGGAGAAAAGCGAGAAGGAGGCGTCGGTGGCCTCGCGCAGGCGCGAGAGCGTCTCGTCGTCGCTCCGCAGGTCCGGGCCGGGGAGGACTTCGACGGGGGCGAAGCGGTAGAGTTCGGCCGCGGCGTCGTCGACGGTCGCGGCCTCGGTGACGAGGAACTGGCCGGTCGTGATGTCGGCGAACGCGAGGCCGACGCCGTCGCCGTCGGTCACGACGGCCGCGAGGAACTGCGCGTCGGCGCGGGAGGTTTCGAGGAGTGTCCCCGGGGTGACGACGCGCTTGATTTCGCGGCGCAGGTCGCCGGACTCGGTCTCGTACTGGTCGGCGACGGCGACCCGGTAGCCGCGCTCGACGAGCGCCTTGAGGTAGGGCGTCAGGTCGTTCAGCGGCACGCCCGCCATCGGATACGACGACCCGTGCGAGGACTTCTGGGAGACCTTGAGGTCGAGTTCGCGGCCGACTGTCTCGGCGTCGTCGGCGAAGAACTCGTAGAAGTCGCCGCACTGCATGGCGAGCAGGTCGGCGTCGGTCTCCTCTTTCAAGGAGAGGAACTGTCCGACGATTCCCTGAGTAGTCATGTCCGCACGTGGGCGGGCCGGCGGATAAAACGCTACGATGCCCCGGCCGGCGGGCTACGTGCGACCCGAGCCAAACCCGCCCGCTGCGACGACCCGGTTGTATGTCGAATGGTAGCACGTCCATATTTCGTGTTTGATGTTGGACAATCCTCCCAAAAATACAGCGTATGATAATTGGCGGCCCAAAATTATATGGGGGAGTTGTCTCGGGCAATCTGTGACAGCAAGGTACGACAGACGAACGTTTCTTCGCACCGCCGCCGGCGCGGTGGGGCTCGGCTCGCTGTCCGGGTGCGTGGGGACGTTCGGAACGGAGTCCGGGGAGCCCGTTCGATTCGGGGCGATGTTGCCCGTCAGCGGGTCGCTGGAGCAGGTTGGAACGCACGGCAAGCGTGCCGCCGAGCAGGCGGTCGAAGACATCAACCGCGCGGGCGGCGTGCTCGGGCGGCCGGTCGAACTGACCACCGTGGACACGGAGGGGTCCGCGTCGGTCGCGACCGACGGCTACGCCTCGCTGGCCGACGCGGGCGTCGTCGGCTTCGTCGGCGGCCTCGTCAGCGACGTGTCGCTCGCGCTCGCTCCGAAGGCGGCCGACGACGCCGTCATGGAGATGAGTCCGGCGAGCACGAACCCGCGGCTCTCGGACGCCGGGCGCGCCGACGGCCGGAAGTTCTTCGGCCGGACCGTCCCGAGCGACAGCCTGCAGGCGACCGCGATGGCGAAGATTCTCGACGCGCCGCAGTACGCCGACGCCGACCGGGTCGCCCTCCTCACCGTCGACGGGGCCTTCGGCTCCGACCTCGGCACCGCGCTCGGCGACCAACTCGACGCGGAGGTCGTCACCGAGGTCAGCTACGACCCGGCCGCGGACGACTTCGGCGGCGTCGTCGACGAGGTGTTCGCCGACTCGCCCGACGCGGTCGGCTTCGTCAGCGTCCCCGGACAGGAGGGAGGCGTCCTCGACGCCTACGGCGCGTCCGACTACGAGGCCCCGTGGGTCTTCTCGGCGGGCCTGTTCGACGGCGAGATTCCGCCCTATTACGAGGGCTTCTACAGCGCCTCGCTGTCGTCGGTTCGGACTGACGGCTACTTCCACCTCTCCCAGCGGCTCTCCGACATCGCGCCGCTGCAACCCTACGCGGCGAACGCCTACGACGCCTTGTTCCTCATGGCGACCGCGGCGGAGTACGCCGGCGAGGCGTCCGGTCCGGCCATCGCCGACGCCCTGCAGGCCGTCTCGGGCGGGACCGGCCACACCGTCTCAGTCGGCGAGTTCGACCGGGTTCGGACCCTCGTCGACGCCGGCCGCGAACTGAACTATCAGGGCGCGTCGAGCGGGGTCGACCTCACGGCCGCGCTCGAACCGCTGAGTTCGTACCTCGTCGAGCGGGTCCACGACGGCTCCGTCGAGCAGGTCGAACTCCTCCAGCGCCAGTTCTTCGAGTCCGGAGGTGCGCAATGAACCCGTTCTCGCGGCTGACGAGCCTCCTCGAACGGGCGCTTCCGAACGTGATTCGCCGGCGCTACGCGGCGAAGTTCGGCGTCGTGCTCCTCCTCATCGCGCTCGTCATGGGCGGCGCGGGCGCGTACATCCACTTCGACACCAAATCCGTCGTCGAGTCGCAGACCGAGTCGCAGATTCGCGGCGCGGCGGCGACGGAGGCGAAGTCGGTCTCCGACTGGGTGACCTCGAAGGAGTCGACCGTCTCGTTCCTCGCCGAGTCGCTCGCCGACCAGCCGGCGGGCACCCCGGCGGCCGACCACCAGCGGTGGCTCGAAGGGAAGCTCATCCAGCTCTCCGGCGACGTTCGCTCGCTCCACTACGTGGACGCCGACACCGGCGCGGTCGTCGCCAGTACGACCGACAGCGCGACCGGCCAGTCGCTCGACTCGCTGTCCGCGCCGTGGGCCGACGACGCCGCGGCACTGGCGTCGGGCCAGTCCGTGACCGTCACCGAGCCGTACGAGTCCGGCGGCGAGCCGGTCGTCGCGTTCGCCGCGCCCGTCTCCGGAGCCAACGGGGCAATCGTCCTGACGGCGTCGCTCGAAGCCGGCTCCCACCAGTTCGAATCGCCCTACGCGACCGGCGACACCAAGGTCGTCTCCGAGTCGGGAACCATCCTCTTCGACAACCGCAAGGCGTCCATCCTCGACCAGTACGCGGCCGCCGACGGCTCGTCCATCGAGGCCATCGACGCCGCGCTGTCCGGGCAGACCGGCTACGAGGTCGTCTCCGCCCGCACGGGCATGGAGTCCGGCGAGTACGCGATGGCGTACGCGCCCATCACCGGCACCGACTGGGTGCTCACCTACCACGTCCCGGCCGACCGGGCGTTCGCGCTCCAGTCGCAGGTGACGACGAACGTGATGCTCCTCGTCGCGTTCGGCGTCGGCGCGCTGTTCCTCGTCGGCGCGACTATGGGCCGCGGCACCGCGCGGTCCCTCTCGGTCGTCGCCCGCAACGCCGACGACATCGCCAACGGCGAGGTCGACGGCGACCTCCCGAACACCGCCCGCATCGACGAGATGGGCCGGCTGTACGACTCCTTCGAGTCGATGCAGGCGTACCTGACGACCGTCGCCGGGCAGGCCGAGGCGCTCGCGGACAAGCGCTTCGACGACCCCGTCCTCGACGAGGACATCCCGGGGTCGTTCGGCGAGTCGATGGGCCAGACGCACACGGAACTCGAAGCCCTCATCACCGAACTCGAAGCGAAGGCCGCCGAGTTCAGCGAGACGATGGCGGACGCCGCCGACGGCGACCTCACGCGCCGGATGTCCGAGGACGCCGACAACGACGCGATGAACGAGATGGCGCGGTCGTTCAACGACATGGCCGACGAACTCGAAGCGACCGTCGCGGAGGTCGTCGAGTTCGCCGAGACCGTCGCCGCGGCCAGTCAGGAGGTCACCGCGAGTTCCCAAGAGATAGAGCGCGCGAGCCGGCAGGTCAGCGAATCCACGCAGGTCATGGCCGAGGGCGCGCACGAACAGCGCGAGAACCTCCGGCAGACGACGAGCGAGACGAGCAACCTCTCTGCGACCATCGAGGAGGTCGCCTCCTCGGCGAGCGAGCTCGAAGAGACGGCCCAGCACACCCTCGAAGCGAGCGAGGACGGCCACGAGGCGGCCGCCAACGCCATCGACACCATCGAGACCGTCGAGACCCAGACCCGCCGGACGGTCGACCGCATCGAGGACCTCGAAGGCGACATGGCCGAAATCGGCGACATCGTCGAACTCATCACCGACATCGCGGAGCAGACGAACATCCTCGCGCTCAACGCGAACATCGAGGCCGCCCGCGCCGGCGACGGCCGGCGAGGGCTTCTCGGTCGTCGCCAACGAGGTCAAGGAGCTCGCCGGCGAGACCAAGGCCTCCGCCGAGGAAATCGAGGCGACCATCGAGGAGGTCCAAGCGAAGTCCGCGGCGTCCGTCTCCGAGATGCGCGAGACCCGCGACGCCGTCGACTCCGGCGTCGACGCGGTCCAGACCGCCCGCGACTCGCTGGACACCATCGTCGAGAACGTCCGCGAGACGACCGACGGCGTCGACGAAATCAGCCGGACCACGGACGAGCAGGCCGCCTCGACCGAGGAGGTCGCGTCGATGATGGACCGCGTGTCCGATATCAGCGACGAGACCGCCGAGCGCGCCGAGTCGGTCGCGGCCGCGGCCGAAGAACAGACCGCCTCGCTCAGCGAGGTCTCCGACGGCGCGGACCGCCTCGCCACCCAGTCCGAGCGGCTGATGTCGCTCGTCTCCGAGTTCACCGTCGACCACGACGCTGCGGACCGCGACGGTGCGTTCGACGACGCCGACGGCGCGTCGACCGGCGGACTTGATGCCCCGGCGACCGACGGTGGATTCGACGCCGACAGCGGTCTCGACGCGGACGGCCGTTCCGACCGCATCGACGACGACCGTTCCGACAGACTCGACTAACACCGCGCCCGCCCGTCGCAGGGCGGCCCCGCACCCCTCCGAAGGGCTCGTCTCCCATTCGGTCTTCTCGGGGCCGCCATTCGGTCTCTCGGTGCCTCTATTCGGCTCTCTCCGGTCCTCCCCGGTCCCCCACTCGGCTCTCCCACCTGACGACCGCGTTTCTCGACCGTTCGTGTTCTACATCCGCTCGCAGAAGATACCGATTCAGTACCATCCAATATCAGATATGATAGCTTAGAGCGTAGCGTTATACCGGCAATCCGCGTGGGGAGAATGTATGGACCTGCTTTCGCGACTCGCGGCGCTGGTCCCGGGGGTCGGGGCTCGGACGCGGACCGACGGTGGCGCACAGGCGGACGAACGAGGAACGGTCGCGCTGGCGGCGGAGCGACTGGACACGGGTGCTCTGCTCGACGGCGTGGGGATGCCGGTGTTCGTCCTCGACGCCGACAACCGAATCAATCGCGTGGAACGACCCGATTTCGAAGCTCACGGGCGTCCCCGCGTCGGAGGCGCTCGGGTCGGAACACGTGAGCGAACTGTTCTACCCGGACGGTCGGCGGGCGAAGACGCTCGCCGACAAGGTGCTCGACGACCCGCGGACCGCCGACGAAGTCCACGGCCTCGACGTGGTCGACGAGGGCCGCCGGCTCTACCGCGACACCAGCACGATGACGGACCGAAACGGCGCGAAGCGCCACATCGCCTTTACCGCCCAACCGCTGTTCGAGGGCGACGAACTGGTCGGCGTCGTCGAGGCGGTTCACGACCGGACCGACGCCGTGGAGAAACAGCGGGCGTCCGAGGCGCTCGTCGACGAGGTCTCGACCACCATCGGGAGCCTCACGGCAGGTGACCTCTCGGCCCGCGCGTCGTTCACGGACGACCGGGACGTCCTCAACGACGAGACGCTGGCGGTCGTCTCGGACCTCAACGAGATGGCGACCCGGTTCGACCGCCTCGCCAGCGAGGTCGACGCCACGACCGCCGACCTCGGCGGCGCGATTCAGCGGGCCGCGACCGCCGCGACCGACATCGAGTCGCAGGTCACGGAGCAGGCGGACCTCCTCTCGACCGGCTCCGAGGAGATGCAGGAACTGTCGGCCAGCATGGAGGAGATCGCCGCCACCTCAGACGAGGTCGCGTCGGCGGCGAACCAGGCCCGCGTGGCCGCCGAAAACGGCCACGAGGCCGGACAGAGCATCAGAACCGCGACCGACCAGGTCATCGACATCTCCGACGAACTGCTCGACAGCGTGACCGAACTCCAACAGCGCATGGGCGTCATCGAGGAGGTCGTCGAGGTCATCGCCGAAGTCGCAGACCGGACGAACCTGCTCGCGCTCAACGCGAACATCGAGGCCGCCCGGGCGGGCGAGGCCGGCGAGGGCTTCTCGGTCGTCGCCGACGAGGTCAAACAGCTCGCCAACCAGACCCACGAGCACACCGAGGAAATCGCCGACAGCATCACGGAGATTCAGGAACAGGCCGACGAGACGGTGCTGGCGTCCGAGCAGTCCCACGAGCAGATTCAGGTCGCCTCCGGCGAAATCGAGGACGTGCTCGCTTCGCTCTCCGAAATCGCCGACGCCGCGGATTCCGCGGCCAACGGCGTTACCGAGGTCGCCCGCGCGACCGACTCGCAGGCGACGAACATCGAGGAGGTCACGAGCACGATTCAGACGGCCCAAGAGCACGCGACCGCCGCCGAGTCGTCGACGACCGACATCACCGACGCGACGGCCGACCAGACGGTCGCCCTCGACGCGCTCGCCGACCGGGTGGACGCCCTCGTCGGCGGCGACGCCGCGGCGGTTGAGGAACTGGACGCGATGGACTTCGACGACGCGGTCGACGGCGCGGACGCCGACTCGGTCCGCGCGGCGACCGACGGCGGGTCCGACGACGAGTTCGGCGGGTTCCAGTTCGACCGGTAGCGAGCCCGTCACGCCGCCGAGACGGCGGCGTCGTTGCAATCCCCACCGTCGCTACGGCGAGCGGGTACCTCCACGAACCGAAATAACGGGGGTGCGTGTTGGGCTCGTCGGTCAACGTGCTGTGGGTTCTCACCGCCGTCGAAACCATCATCCAACAGGTACTTGACCGCCAGTGGAAATCGATTGAAACGATGTCTGAGTCGAATTTATCTAACCGTGTCGCACTCGTGACGGGAAGTAGCCGCGGAATCGGAGCCGAGACGGCGAAGCTGCTCGCTGACCGCGGCGCGAAGGTCGTTATCAACTACCGCTCTAGTGAGGCGGAGGCGCACGCGGTGGCCGAAGAAATCCGTGACGACGGCGGTGAGGCGCTCGTCGCGCAAGCCGACGTGCAAGACGAGTCCGCAGTCGAGCGAATGGTCGAGGGAGTCATCGAACAGTGGGGACGGATAGACGTGCTCGTCAACAACGCGAACATGCCGTTTGCGACGAAGTCGTTCGATTCGATGACGTGGGACGAGTTCTCGTCGAAACTCGACGCCGAACTCAAGGCCGCCTTCACCGTCTCGAAAGCGGTGTTGCCGCAGATGGTCGAACAGGAGTACGGCCGCGCGATATACGTCTCCAGCGGCGCCGGTAAGAGCCCCTCGCCGGGGTTCATCGCCCACGGAACGGCCAAGAGTGGTCTCGACGCGTTCGCCAAGTACATCGCCCAGGAGTACGGTCCCCACGGTATCACCGCGAACGT
Source organism: Haloferax sp. ATB1 (assembly GCF_000730175.1). Classification (NCBI taxonomy): domain Archaea; kingdom Methanobacteriati; phylum Methanobacteriota; class Halobacteria; order Halobacteriales; family Haloferacaceae; genus Haloferax; species Haloferax sp. ATB1. Next base: position 7,571 of record NZ_JPES01000007.1, read on the forward strand.
CGTGGCACCGGGACTTGTCGAGACCGACGCCACGGCGGGTCACATCGACGACGTACGCGAGCAGGTAGCGTCCCAAACCCCGCTGAACCGGGTGGCGCAACCCGAGGACGTGGCACACGCGATTGCCTCGCTCGCCGGTGAGGGCGCCCAGTTCGTGACCGGAACCTACACGCCCGTCAACGGCGGTAACGAGATGGAATAGCGGAGCCGACACCGCACTCTCCTCAGTCGAGGCTGATTGCACAGCTCTCGACGTAGTCGATGTCCTCGATGGAGTCGACGCCGCCCTCGCCGCAGACGGGACAGTCCGGGTTCTTCCGGTACGGGACCGTCTCGAACGTCATGTCCATCGCGTCGTAAAACAGGAGCCGCCCGTCGAGCACCTCGCCCTCGTCGAGGAGGAGCTTCATCGCTTCCGTCGCCTGAATACAGCCGACCGTGCCGGGGAGGACGCCGAGGACGCCGGTCGTCGCGCAGTCGGGGACGGTCCCCGGTTCGGGCGCTTCGGGGAACAGACACCGATAGCAGGGTCCGTCCGGCACGAGCGTCGTCGCCTGTCCCTCGAACTTGTATATCGCGCCGTGGACCAGCGGGATTCCCTCGAAGCGACAGACGTCGTTGAGCAGGTAGCGCGTCGGGAAGTTGTCCGAGGCGTCGACCACCACGTCCGCGCCCGCGACGACCTCGTGGACGTTCGATTTGTCCACGCGGGCCTCGACCGGTTCGACCGACACGTCGGGGTTGAGCCCGCGGACGAACGCGGCGGCGCTCTCGGCCTTCGGCGTTCCCACGTCGTCGTCACGGTGGATGACCTGCCGCTGGAGGTTGCTCCGCTCGACCGCGTCGTCGTCGACGACGACGAGTTCGCCGACGCCGACCGCCGCGAGGTACTGGATGGCCGGCGCGCCCAACCCGCCCGCGCCGACGACGACGACCCGCGCGGAGAGCAGTCGCCCTTGCCCCTCCGGGCCGACCTCGTCCATGATGATGTGCCGCGAGTAGCGGTCCAACTGGGTGGCGTCGAGTGAGAGCGTCATATCCCGAGGTTGGCGTCGCCCCCGAATAAAGCCGCGGCACGGGCGCGCCCCGCGTCTCGACTCTCACCCCGTCGTCGCTACCGCCGACGACATCGCCGGAAGCGACGCGCCTTTGGCGCTCCGCCCGCTCACGTCGGGTATGGTCGCCGAGACGACGCCCGACGAACTACGCGAGAAACTGGCCGACGACGACGAACTCGCCGTCGTCGACATCCGAGACCCCTCGTCGTACGCGTCCGGACACATCCCCGACTCGGAGAACCTCCCGGCGGCGACGCTCGGCCCCGAGGTGTTCGACCGCGAGTGGCCCGCCGAGGTCGTCGTCTCGTGTTACGTCGGCAAGAGTTCGAAGCAGGTCGCCTCGGTGCTCGACGACAACGTCGACGCCGACGTGTCCAGCCTCCGCGGCGGCTTCGACGCGTGGGACGGCGCGGTCGAAGACGGCTCCGAAAGCGAGGGCGAGGCGGACCTCGGTCCCACGTCGCCGTTCTGAGTCACTCCGGTTTTCTGCGGACGGCTCCCGACCCGGCGAGCGACGCCCGTGCCTACTCGCCGGGCACCGTGACGGGCGACCCGCGCCGCCGGTTTCGGTTCCGAAGATAGAAGACCACGACCGCGAGGCCGCCGAGCACCGGCAGGAGGACGAACGCGACGAAGAACCCGACGGCCCACATGTCCGCCGTGTCCATCGCCCGGCGCTTCGCGTCTCGGTATATCCACGCCGCTCCGAGGACCGCGGCGGCGAGGAGTAGCGGCCCGCCGAGTTCGATACTGACCATGCAGTCGTGTCAGTAGTTCTGACCGGCCGGAATAAGCGTACTGGCTGCCGATTCCGACGGAGCCAGAGCTAGGCTCGGCGGTCGATAAAGAGAGAAATCGGCGCGGTGCGCGGGGCGTTACTTGCCGCGGCCGTTGCCGGAGCGGATGGAGGGACGGATGTGCTCCGTACCCTTGCCGCGGTTCTGGAGACCGCGGTTCTTCTTGCCCGCGTTGGTGAGACCGCGGAAGGCGCGGCCGTCGTGGGTGTCGTCGCAGATCCAGTTGAGGTCGTCGTCGTTCTGGATGGCCGGGTGCTCGGGGTCGACGAGGATGACTTCCTGCCACTTCTGGGAGCCGTCCTGTCCGACGCCGTAGGAGTTCAGCACGCGCAGGTTGGGGTGCTTGCGCGAGGCGCGCTCCTCCGCGATGCGCGGGATGGACTTGCGGCGGCCGATACGGTTGACGCCCTGGCGCTTCGTGCGGCGGCCGGCCTTGTGGCGCTGCTTGCGCGCGCCGCCCTTGCGGACGGAGACGCGGACCACGATAATGCCCTGCTTGGCCTTGTAGCCGAGCTCACGGGCCTTGTCGAGGCGGGTGGGGCGCTCGATGCGCTCGATAGCGCCCTGCTCGCGCCACTCCTGTTTTCGCTGCCACTGGAGTTCGGCCAGCTTGCCTTCCTTCGGGGTCTTCCACGCTTCCTTGATGTGGGAATAGAAGCTTCGTGCCATTGTGTATCACCGCGGGCGCTTGCGATTCAGTCCGTCGGGGAACTCCCCTGAGACCACATTTCGTCCCGTGCGTGACGGGTGCCCTCTGGCGTGCCCGCGTTGCCAGCGAGTTGGCGGATTTTCCCTATGGGGAGGGTTAAGAACTTCGGATTAACAGCGGGTGTGCGAACGAGAGCCAATGGTCGGCGCTGGCGAGGTGTCCTGTCAGCACATTATAATACGTCGGCGGTGTCGTATCGGAACGTGCCCTCTTCGGATACGCCTTCCACGCGGAAACAGGCCCTCGTCGCTGCCCTTCAGTGGGGTCTGGTGCAGGCCTTCGTCTTGGATACCCTCGGCGGACTCCTCGGGAACTACTACCGAGCGACGACAGCCGCGTTCTTTCCGCCCGACTGGGTGACGTCGATTCAGTTCGCCGCACCGCTCGGACTCGTCGTCGGCGCGCTCGGTGGGTACCGTTGGATTACGACTGGCCGGGGTTCGACGTCGCCGTCGGCCCACCGTCGTCGCGTCGTCTTCGTCGGGTCGTTCGTCGTTTGCTGGGCGCTTGCTATCGTCCCCACGATGGCGTTCCAGTTGCTGCTCGGCGAGCGGCTGTTTACGGTCCCGTTCTTCGTCCTTCCGACTCTCACCGCGGTCGCCGCATTCGGTGTCGCGCACCTGCTCGCCTATCGGGTCGACCGCGAGTGGTACCGTCGCCACCGCGGCAGGCTTCTCGGGTCGGCGAGGGGTGCTATCGTCGGACTGATTCTCGGCATGGCCGGGTTCGCCGTCTACGGGAGCTACCTCGCGGCGACACGGACGAACTTCAGTCTCGACGGTGGGCCAGCAACTGTGGTGGCGACTTGTCTCGGCGCAGTTGCCGGCTACGCCCTCACCGACTCCGAACGCGGTGGGGACCGCGCGGCGGAGTTTCTCGTCGTCCTCCTGCCCTCGCTTCTCGTGTTGAGTCTCCTGATGGGACTCGTCTCGGCCGCGTTCACCGTACTCGGAGTGTCGGACCTCGTCTCCTCGTCCGCCACGTTCGTTCTCCCGGTTGTGTTCTCCCTCGGTTTGGCGAGTTATCTGACGTACCGGGCGGAGACGAGAGTCTACGGACGACTTGTTGGTCAGTGACGCGTACTCGGCGGTAGAGACCCCCAAACGGAAAGAGAGGCGCGCGTCGGCGGCCCGACGCCTATCCTTCCATCCCGCCGAACGACAGGCCACCTTCGATGTAGCGCTGTGCGAACAGGTAGATGAGCATGATGGGCGCGGCGAACGTGAGCGCGAACGCCGAGAACCGGGCCCACGGAATGGAGTACCGGCCGACGAGCGAGTACAGCCCGACGGGCAGGGTGTAGTTGTCCGTCGAAAGCAGCGTCTGGGCGACGACGAACTCGGTCCACCCGGTGAGGAAGGTGAAGATGAACACCGTCGCCAGCCCCGCCTTCGACAGCGGCAGGATGACCTCGGTGACGATTTTCCACGACGCGCGCCGTCTATCATCGCGGCCTCCTCGTAGGAGACGGGAATCCCGTCCATGTACGTCTTCAGGAGCCACGTGTTGAACGGGACCGCGGTGGCGGCGTAGTACGCCGACAGCGCGAGCTTGTCGTCGTTGAAGCCGAACTGGACGAACAGCGCGTACAGCGCGATGAGGAGCGCGACGCCCAGCCCGCCGCCGATTTGGGTGAACAGGACGTAGCCGTACAGCACCTTCGAGCGGCCGATGAACTGCCGGCGCGACAGCGCGTACGCGCCGGGGACGATGAGACTCATGGCGAGGAGCACCGTCGGAATCGCCACGGTGAGGCTGTTGGCGAAGAACCGCTTGAACTCGGACGTCTCCGTGACGCCGTACTGCGACACGTCGAGGAGGGTCAGTCCGGGCGTCTGGAGGAACACCTCGTAGCCGCCGAGACCGAGGCTGATGCGGTAGCTCGGAACGATAAGGTCGCCGATTACCCAGAGGAACGGCTCGATGGTCGGGTCGGCCGGCCACAGCCGAATCCCGCTCGACGAGTACAGCGACGCGCCGGTGCCCGAGAAGGCTCCGACGGCGACCCAGTACAGCGGGAACAACAGGAGCGCGACGACGACCGCGGCACCGAGGGTGATGCCGGCGGTCTTCAGCACGGTCGCGGGGCTGATGCGCCCCTCGCGAACGCCTTCGAGAGTGTACTTCGCGTCCTTGACGGACTCGACGGGAGCCATCGCAGCGTTCCGCGCGTCGTCGGCGAGTTCGGCCGCGATGTCGGAGATGACGCTCATGCGTCGTCCACCCCGTCGGCGAGCTGTCCCTTCTTGACGTTCAGCATCATGAAGACGCCGATGACGGCCACGGCGACGAGCATGATGGCCGCGCCCTCACCGTACTTCTGGAAGCGGAACGCCTCGCGGTAGCCGTAGACGATGAGGAGTTCGTTCGTCCGCGACGGCCCGCCCTGATTGAACACGTACGGGATGAGGAACTGCTGGAACGACGCCGCGGCCGTGAGAATCGAGGCGAACAGCACGGGGCGCTTGATAGAGGGGAGCGTCACGTGCAGGAAGCGGGCGAAGAAGCCCGCGCCGTCAATCATCGCCGCCTCGTGGAGTTCCTCGGACACGTCCTGGAGGGCGCTCACGGTGATGATGACCATGAACGGGTACGCCAGCCACGCCTCGGTGACGTTGTAGGCGAGGAAGGCCATCCAGCGGTCGGAGAGCCACGCGACCGAGCCGAGACCGGCCGCCCGGAGGAACTGGTTGGCGAGGCCGAACTCGGCCGAACTGAAGATGCCGCGCCAGATGGTGATGGTGAAGATGCCCGGGAGGCCGAGCGGGACGATGATGAGCGCGCGCATGAACCGCTTGCCGCGGACGCGCTTGCCCGTCACCACGAGACCGACGCCGAGACCGACGAGCACCTTGAGCGCGACCGACGTGGCGACGAACAGCCACGTCACGCCCATCGAGTTCCAGAACTGCCCGTCCGAGAGGACCCGAACGTAGTAGTTGGCGAGACCGACCCACTGCTCTCTGCCCTGGAACAGCGTGGCCGGTTCCGCGTTGGTAAACGAGAGGGTACACCAGATACAACACGGGAAACAGCATGAACGCGAGGAAGACGAACAGCCCCGGGAGCACCAAAAGCAGGGGCAGGTCGTCCCTGCTCACCACCGGGCTGTCCGCGACGCGCTCGACGGCGCTGTCGACGACGCTCATCGTCCTTACTCCCAGTTAGACCGGATGTTCTCTTCGGCGCTCGTGAACGCGGCTTCGAGCTCCGAGTCGCCGTTTTTCACGCTGTTGAAGGCGTCTTCGAGCGGCCCCCACACGTCGCCCATGTTCGGGTGCGTCGGGATGGGCGTGCCCAGCGAGACGGACTCCGAGAAGCCCCGGACGGCCTCGGGGAGGTCGCTGCTCGCGGCGAGTTCCTCGTGGACCGGGATGTAGCCGAACTCCTCGGCGTTCGCCGAGAGCACGTCGGTGTTCGTGGTGTACCACTCGGCGAACGCGCGGGACGCGGCCGCCGTCGCCTCGTCGCCCTCCAGCGTCGAGGTGAAGTAGAGCTGCTTGACCGTCGTGTACGGCTTGGGCTCCGCGTCGCCCTCGGGCGAGGGGAGCCGGGCGATGCCGGCGTCGATGTCGTTCGAGCGGACGTCGCCGAGGAACCACGGCCCGTTGATGGCGAAGGGCGCGTTGCCTTCGAGGAAGACCGCCGCCTGCGGGTCGTAGCCGGTGTCCTTCGGCTGGTACGGGACAAAGTTGTCGAGGACGAACTGGAACCCGTCGAGCGTCGCCTCGTTCGACAGGCCGAGTTCGACGTTCGACTCGTCGAAGTAGTAGCCGCCGAAGGCGTGCGCCCACGCGCTCATGAAGTAGGCGTCGAGCGGGTAGCTGACCCCGTACATCCCGTTTTCGGGGTCGTGGTACTCCTCCATGACCGCCGTCATGTCGGCGATGGTCTCGGGCGCTTCGTCCACCATCTCCTTGTTGTAGATGAGGCCGACGGTCTCGGCCGCGTAGGGGAGCGCGACGGTCGCGCCGTCGAACTGGACCGCCTCCTGTGCGGGGCGGGTGTAGACCGAGAGGTCCACGTCCAGCTGGTCGCTCTGGTCCGAGAGGAAGCCGTTCTGGTAGTACTCGCCGGTCCAGTCGTGGGCCCAGTCGAACATGCCCGCGCCCTGCCCGGCCGGGATGGCGGAGGTCGTCTTCTTCCGGAGGTCGGCGATTTCGGCGGGCTTGGCCGTGTGGGCCGTCTCCGAGGTGAACGTCTCGGCGTTCGCTTCGAGCGCCTGCTTCTCGGCTTCCGCGCGCTGGTGCCAGAGCGTGAACGTCCCGCTCGGACCCGCGGAGTCAGATTCCCCTCCCGCGGTGGTCTCCTCGCCACCGTCGTCGCCCTCCGCACCGCTCTGTTCGGGCGTCTGCGTCGAATCGGTCTCCGACACGCCCACGCACCCTGCGAGTGCGCCGACGGCCGTCGTGCCTGCCAGTTGCTTCAGGATTGTGCGGCGGTTCATTGGCATAACGAATCTATGATGAACTATGTGTTCATATATTTAATAGTTCGGAATGACGCCCGCATTCGCGGCGAAAGTCGCCAGTTCGGCGAGCAGTGAGAACTTCGAGAACCGTCGATAGAAGGCGTCTCGTGGCATTCCAAGATCAGCCGTTTGAAATTTAATACGAACTATTGCATCACAAATTCAGAAAATAGGAAAACGATTATGGACGATGGGGACAGACGGGGAGTAATGGCACGTCTCACGCTCGAAGCGCTTCGCAAGGAGTACGACCGGGGTCGCGTCGTCGCCGTCGAGGACCTCTCGCTCGACGTCGAGGACGGCGAGTTCATCACCGTCGTCGGCCCCTCGGGGTGCGGGAAATCGACGACGCTCCGCATGGTCGCGGGGCTCGAATCGCCCTCCGGCGGCGCGATTCGAATCGGCGGCGAGGACGTCACGGACCAGCACGCCCGCAAGCGCGACGTGGCGATGGTGTTCCAGAACTACGCGCTGTATCCGCACAAGACCGTCATGCAGAACATGGCGTTCGGCCTGCGGATGAGCACCGACCTCTCGAAGGACGAGCGCCGCGAGCGCGTCCGCGAGACGGCGTCGATGATGGGTATCGAGGACCTCCTCGACGACAAGCCCGACGAGCTTTCCGGCGGGCAGAAACAGCGCGTCGCGCTCGGCCGCGCCATCGTCCGCGAACCCGACGTGTTCCTGTTCGACGAGCCGCTTTCGAACCTCGACGCGAAGCTCCGCACCACGATGCGGACCGAGATTCAGCGCCTCCAGAACGAACTCGGCATCACCTCGCTGTACGTCACCCACGACCAGGAGGAGGCGATGACGATGGGCGACAGAATCGTCATCCTCAACGACGGGAAACTCCAGCAGGTCGGCCGCCCGAAGGACGTGTACGAGAACCCCGCCAACGAGTTCGTCGGCGGCTTCGTCGGCTCGCCGTCGATGAACTTCCTCGACGTGTCGGTCGAACGCGAGGGCGACCGCCTCGTGCTCGTCGGCGACGGGGCCTTCTCGTACCGCCTGTCCGAGTCGTTCTCGGCGACGCTCCGCGAGGCGACCGACGCGACCGACCTCCGCGTCGGCGTCCGACCTGAGGACGTAGTGACGACCTCGTCCGGCGAGAACGTCGTCGATTCGACCGTCGGCGTCGTCGAACCCATCGGCTCGGACAACTACCTCCACCTCGACATCGGCCCCGACTTCATCGCCCGCGTCGACTCGGACATCGAACCCGAGACGGGCGAGACGGTCGGCGTCACCTTCGACGAGTCGGACCTTCACGTCTTCCACCCGCGGACCGGCGAGTCGCTCCTCTACCGCGAGTCCAAGCGGCGCGCGGCCCCGACGCAGCAGGCGTGAAGAAGTAGTTCGCTGTTTTCTCGCGGTGGTCCCTCGTTGTTCGACAGCCGCGTCGCCGCCGACTTACTCCCCGTCGAAGGCGTCGTCTGCGTCGAGCGTCGCCAGCGTCGCCAGCCGGAGCGCGTGCGGCCAGCCGAGCGGCGTCGCGCTGTCGGGCGTGCCGTCGTCGAAGAACTGCTCCGCGAGGTAGCCCTCGTCGGTGCACAGCGGGCCGTCGGGGAGGACGAGGTCGAGGAGCGCCCGGCCCTCGTCGGCGAACGCCCCCGCACGGTCGTCGTCGTGGGCGGCCAGCAGGGCGGCGAGTTCGACGCCGGCGTTCGCGCCCCACGCGGTCGAGACGGTCCAAATCTTCTCGGAGGACTGCTCGCGCATCCGCCAGTCGTCGCCCTCGAAGCGGACGAGTCCCTTCACGTCGCTGTCGTCGGGGTCGTGCCAGAGGCCGTCGAAGACGGACTCGACGTGGCGGACGAGCCGGTCCAGTCGGTCGTCGTCGACGGGTTCGAGTCGGTCGTAGGTCCGGTGGGCCGACGCGAGTGCGAGCGCGGCGGAGTCGTAGCGGTCGTCGAGTTCGCCGTCGGCGACGCGGAGCGCGTAACAGCCGCGGCCCTCGCTCCAGAGGTGGTCGATGCCCTCGTACACCTCGCGGGCGCGCGTTGCGGCCCGGTCGGTCAGCGCCGAATCGAGGTCAGACAGCGCGAGTTCGGCGTAGGCTTCGAGGAACGTCGCCGCGGTGTGGCTGAATCGCCCGGTCATGTTCTCCCACGCGTTCTGGCAGTCGACGGGGAGGCCGTCGTCGCCGAGGGTGTCGTCGAGGCTGTCGAGGGCGCGCGCGAGCGTCTCCTCGATGTCGGCGCGGAGGTCGTCGTCGGCACAGCGGTCGTGGTAGGCCGCGAGGAAGGCGATGACGCTCCCCGTCTGGTCGGCCTGATAGTCCGCGTCGTCGCCGGATTCGAGGCGCGCGTTCGCCCAGCCGGGCGCGAGCGACCCGTCGAAGGGCCAGACGCGGTGGGGCCACGAGCCGTCCTCGCGCTGGGTGCGGCAGTAGGCGCGGGCGCTCCGTTCGTGCCACGCGTCGAGGCCGAGGTCGAGTCGCTCGTCGGACTCGAAGAGGAACGTCGAGATTTCGGCGTCGTCGCGGAACCACGTGTAGCCGTAGCCGCCGGAGTAGGCGTAGTAGGGGTCGAAGTCGGGGCCGGCGATGCGGAGGCCGAGCGCCCCCGAAAGCAGCCGAGAGCACGCGGACGTCATCGCGCATCGCGGCCGATTCGCGGTGGTCGGGAACCGCGCCCTCGACCTGTCCGTAGCGGCGCGCTCGCGGAGGTCGTCGAGGTCGCGCGCGACGAGGTCGCGGACGGTTTCGAGCGCCTCCTCGCGGCCCGTCTCGGTGTCGTCGGTGAGCAGGTGGCCGACCGCGGCCGCGCCCGACTCGAACGGGACCGTCCCGACGACCGCGCCGCTCAGTTGGCCCTCCTCGTAGCAGTCGTCGGTGCGGGGACGCGGCAGTTCGACCTCGCCCTCCGAGAGCAGTTCGTCGAAGCCCTCGGGCACGCGTGCCCTCGACGTGCTCGAACGCCGGCGACGACGCGAGGAAGTCGTGTTCCTCGGCGTGGTACGCTTCCACCGCGTCGCCGTGGGTCAGTTGCCCGACGAGCGTGTCGCGGCCGTCCGGCTGGAAGTGGACGAAGGCGACGAGTTCCACGTCGGCGTCGGTCTCGAACCGGCTGACGTGGCCGTCGCCGACCGCGAGGTCGTACTGGGTCACGTCGCCGTGGGGCGTCTCGTGGTCGGTGACGACGAGCGCGCCGTCGTCCGCGTACGACTGGCTCGCGCCCTCGTCGAACCAGTGGACGCCGGCCTCGTCGCCGACGGGGCGGACGCCGAACCGGGAGCGCTCGACCCCCCAGAGGCCGGACAGCGGGTAGCCGAAGTCGCGGAGCGAGCCGTCGGTCTCGACGTGGACCAACCGGCTTCCGAGCCCCGAAAACAGGCCGCTCGTCGTCCGTCGCTCGCCCGGGAACCGCGTCGGGTGGTCTGCGTGCCGCTTGTAGTCGGCCAGCGCGTCGCGTAGTTGCATTGCTGAGTCGTGGGACCCCCGCAGATAATAATCTTGGTGTAATGTTCCTTCAAACTTTCATGCGGTTTCGAAACGGTAAGGACCCCGCTCACCCGAGGTGGGATATGCATCACCCCGGTCCGCCGCGAGTCACGACGGTCGGCCGCCCCGTCGAACTCGCCCCGAGAGCCCCCGAACGGGACGCAACGTACCGCTGGCGCGTTCTCGACGCGCCCGCGGAGAGCGCCGTCGACGGTCGGCTCCGGGCCGGTCGTCCACCTCGCCCCCGACGTTCCCGGCACGTACCGCCTCGAACTCGACGCGCCGGACGACCGCCACGAACAGACCGTTCGCGCCTTCCCCGACGACCGCCGCCCGGCGACGATGGCGGTTCCCGCGGCCGACCTCGAACCCGCGTCGCCCGACGAGGTGTCCGTCATCGGCCCGTTCAACGACCGCCTCGTCGGCCGCGACCGACCGCGCCGCGTCGGCGACGACTACGTCCTCGACGTGGCGCTCCCGCCGGGCACGCACCCGTTCGGGTTTGCCCCGCACGACGACCTCGCGGAACAGGTCCGCGGCGACGTCGAAGTCCCCGGACCGGGCCGCCCGCGGGTCCGACTCGACGGGCGAACCGAGGTGACTGACGGCGACGCCGACGGAGGCGAGAACTCCGACCGAACCGAACTCGTCGTCGTCGCGGACGCGGAGCCCGCGCCCGACGCTGAGGAGGCGACGATCGCCGTCGAGTTCCTGTTCGACGGTCGTGACGCGCTCGAACCGGGCGACTGCGAGGTCGGCGACGACCATCTGCGCGTCCCGGTCGAAACGCTCCGCGGATTCGATTCGTCGGAGCCGGTTCGGGTCCACGCCGTCGCCGTCCAGACGACGACCGAGTCGGGTGAGTCGAGCGAACCGTACGTCCGGCACTCGGTTCTCGACACGCTGGTCGTGGACCCCGGTATCGTCGGCGACGAGTCCGGTTCTGGTCTTGCCATCTCGCGCCCCGGCGACGCGCCCGAGTGGGCGCACCACGCGACCGTCTACGAGGTGTTCGTCCGGTCGTTCGTCGGCGAGACGCCCGACCCGACGTTCGACGAACTCGCCCGGCGCGTCCCCTACCTCGAATCGCTCGGCGTCGACTGCCTGTGGCTCACGCCGATACTGGAGAGCCACACGACCCACGGCTACCACGTCACCGACTACTTCGAGACCGCCGCGGACCTCGGTTCGCGCGAGGACTTCGAGGCGCTCGTCGACCGCTGTCACGACGCCGGCATCCGCGTCGTCTTCGACCTCGTCATCAACCACACGTCGCGGGACCACCCGGCCTTCCAGTTCCACTCGACCGGCGTCCCCGGCTACGAGAACCACTACGTCCGCGTCCCCGAGCGCGAGGACCCCTCCGACGTCGACTGGGGCGGCCCCGGCGCGGCGGAACACTACTTCAACTGGACGCGCATCCCGAACCTCAACTACGACTCGCCCGCGGTCCGGTCGTGGATGCTCGACGTGGTCGCCGAGTGGGCCGGCGGTCGTCGACGGCTTCCGCTGCGACGTGGCGTGGGGCGTCCCTCACGGCTTCTGGAAGGAGGTCCGCGAGCGGGTGAAGGCCGACGACCCCGACTTCCTGCTCCTCGACGAGACCATCCCGCGGGACCCCGCGTACCACGAAACCGAGTTCGACGCCCACTACGACACGACGCTGTACGGGGCGCTCCGCGAGGTCGGCGCGGGCGAGAAACCGGCGACGGCCATCTTCGACGCCGTCGCCGACGCCCGCTGGCACGGCTTCCCCGACGACGCCGTGCAACTCCGGTACGTCGAGAACCACGACGAGGAGCGCTACCGGAGCGCGGTCGGCGACGACGCGCTTCGGGCGGCCGCGGCCGCGACGTTCACGCTCCCCGGCGCGCCGATGATTTACTACGGCCAAGAGACCGGCGTCGAAACCCAGCGCGGGACGATGCGCTGGTACGACGCCGACAGCGACCTCGTGGGCTTCCACCGGCGGCTCTCCCGCCTCCGCGACGCCCACGAGGTACTCCGCGTCGGCGGCGTCGAACCCGTCCCCGCCGACGTTGCTCCCGCCGGAGACGGCGGCGTCGAGTCCGACCGCGTGGTCGCGTTCGCCCGCGACGACGGCACCGACCGATTCGTGGTCGTCCTGAACTTCGACGGGGAGCCGACGACCGTCGAACTCGGCGCGGACGTCGAGGGGACCGACCTCCTGACGGGCGAGCGAGTTGGCGCGAACGACGCGGCCGCGGGCGATGGGGGCGTCCGCGTCACCGTCGCCGACGCGGTCGTGCTCCGCGCCGTCGGCGATTCGAGCCATTAAGTACCATGGTCGATGACAGTCCGACCATGGACGACCGGGAACTCGCCGACCTCCTGAAGCAGTTCGGGCTCTCAGAGAAGGTCGTCGACACGTATCTGACCCTGCTCGAACTCGGGGAGGCGAAGGCGAGTCAGATCGCCGACGCGGCGGGCGTCTCCAAGCGCTACGTCTACAGCGTGAGCAAGGAACTGGAATCGCGCGGGTTCGTGGAGATCAACGACCACGTCGTGCCGACCACGATTCGGCCGCTGCCGCCGATGGAGGTCATCGAATCGCTCTCCGAGAGCGTCGAGTCCATGCGCCCCGCGCTGGAGGAGCGCTACACGGCCACCGCCCGCGACCAAGAGCGCTTCGAGGTCATCAAGTCCCGCGTGACGGTGCTCAAGCGCATCGCCGAACTCGTCGGTCGCGCCGAGTCCGAAATCACGCTGTCGCTCCCCTACGACGTGCTCGACGAGGTCGAAGACGAACTCCGGGCGGCCCGCGAGCGCGGCGTCCTCGTCTCGCTCGTCGTCAGCGGCGTCGAACCGCACGACGACCTCGCGCTCGACGGCGTGGCCTCGCTGGTGCGCGTCTGGCACGAACTCATGCCCACGATGCTCACCGTCGACTCGCGAACGGGGCTCATCTCCCCCGGCGAGATGGTCGCCCGGTCGAACTCCGAGTCGCAGGCCATCGTCTTCGCCCAACCGCACCTCGGCCCGGTCATCGTCGGCTCCTTCTTCGGGAACTACTGGCCGATGGCCGCCGAGGCGTACACGACCGACCCCGACCCGCTCCCGGCGACGTACCACAACTTCCGCCACGCCGTCCTGCAGGCCGCCCTCTGCGACCGGGCGGGCATCGACCTCGACGTGACCGTCCGCGGGCGGATGGTCCACACCGACGGCCCGACCGAACTCCGCGGCCGCGTGGTCGACATCCGTCAGGGCCTCCTCGAACCCGCGAACAACTCCTTCCCGGTCGAGAACGCCTTCGTCATCGAGACGGCCGAGGGGACCTACAGCGTCGGCGGACAGGGCGCGTTCGTCGAGGACTTCGAGGCCGACTCCGTCGAGTTCGCGGCCGTCGAGTAGACCGACCGCCCCCGTTTCCGAGACGCCAGCGCCGCCGGCCGTGCGGTGCGTTCGCAGGCCCGCCACCGAATTATTACGTGGGCCTCTCGTTTGACGCTCATGGACCGCGACGGAGTCCGTCGCCTCGCCGCGCGGACGCTCGCCGTCACCCGCGAGAAGAACGTCACGGTGACGGCCGCGAGTCTCGCGTACTACGCGTTCAACTCGCTCGTCCCGCTGACGCTCCTGCTTTTCGTCCTCGTCACGACGTCCGGTCGGGTCGAAGCCCTGCTCCCCACGTTCGAACTCCTCCTCGGCCTCGACCTCTCGCAGTTCGAATCGACGCTCAGACAGGTGAGCGGGCAGTCGGCCGGGCGATTACGCGCCGCGGCGCTCGCCTTCGGCATCTTCCTCTGGAGTTCGTTCCGGCTGTTTCGCGGGATGGATAGCGTCTTCAGCGAGGTGTACGGCACGCGGAAAGCGGTCTCGACGCTCAGGCGATTCCTCAACAGCGCCCTCGTCATGGCGACGGTCGCGGTCGGCGTCGGCGTCATCGCCGCCGCCGGTCTCGTCGTCTCCTTCCGCGTGACACAACTGCTGTGGTCGGTCGCGCGCACCGATTCTCCTGTGGGCGTTGCTCACCGTGCTTTTCGTTCCGATGTACGCGCTGTTCCCGGGCGTCGACGTCTCCCCGCTCGAACCGGTTCCGGGGGCCGCGCTCGCGGCGCTCGGGTGGACGGCGTCGCTTCAGGTGCTCCGCCTCTATTTCGGCGTCTCGCAGAGCATCGAACTCTACGGTGCCGCGGGCGGGGTCTTGCTCATCCTGACGTGGCTGTACGTCGGTTCGCTGGCCTTGCTCGTCGGCGTCGTCGTCAACGCGGTGCTGGCGAACCGGGTCGATGCCGACGCCGACTGGTATCCCGGTGACGAGGCGACGGGTGACGAGCGAGGTTGACGATGGCGCGTCGCCGCGAAAAAGCGTTCAGCGTCCCTTACAGGAGGAACGTGACGATGGCCAGCACGAGGAAGATGACGACGAGGATACGTGCGACTTTCATCGAGAGCCCCGCGATTCCGCGGAAGCCGGCGAGCCCGGCGACGAGGGCCAAGACGAGGAACACGACCGCGTAGTAGAGGAACCCGCCGCCACCCTGCAGCGGCGTGAGCGCGGCGACTCCGAGCCCCGAGAGCGTCATCGTCCGGCGGTGGGCCACGTGCCCCCGCGTTTCACCTCCCGGATGTGTGCGACGGGTTTCGGCGGCTTCGGAGCGCGAGCGTCTCCGGTCTCATCGGCGTGAACTGTGTCTCTCATCGCGGTCGTGATTGCCTCCCGCACACAATGAGGCCGGTCCCTGCATTGGCAAGGTTCGGTCCATCGTGGGGCGTGCTTCGCCGACCCGACCCCGACTTAGCGACGGTTCACCGCTTCGGCGGCGAGTTGCGCCACGAATCCGGCGCTGCTCCACCGGAGCGAGAACGCTCCGGCAGCCATCAATAGCACTCCCCGTTTGGTTCGCCCCTTCGCCAGCGCTCTGGCTCCCGCGACGACCGAGGTTACCGCGCTCAGCGTTCTCGTCCACTTCGAGTCCAGCAGTTGGCGTCCAATCACGTTCTGAACGTGTATCCGAAGCAGTGTAACAGGCGGGCTTGCGTGTGCCCCGGGCCACCCGCCAGGCGATGGCCGCCCGCAGACAAATGTACCACGCTCGCCTACCCATCGCCATGGCAACTATCGTACGGGGAGCGATTCCGTCCGACGAATTCGCGTTAGGCCACACGCTCTCCGCGCTTCCGGGCGTCGAAATCGAGTGCGAGCGTATCATCGAGAGCGGCGAACACTCCGTGATGCCCCTCGTGTGGATTCGTCACGCCGACCGCTCGGACATCGACGACGCCCTGCGAGAAGACCCGTCGGTCGACGAAGTTACCTGTCTCTCGGAGTTCGACGACGAGTTCCTCTACCGGATGGCGTGGGTCGACCACGTCCACCTGCTCCTGCAGATGATAACGAACTCTCACGCGACGATTCTCGACGCGTACGGCTGGGGCGACGAGTGGCAGTTCCGCATACTCTACCCGGCTCGCGACGACTTCGCGCGGACGCACGACTTCGCGGCGGAACACGGGCTGAGGTTCGAAATCGAGTCGATTCGAGAGATGGACGCCGAACCGGCCGGACGGTACGGTCTCACCGAAAGCCAGTTCGAGGCGCTGGCGACGGCGGCGCGGGAGGGCTACTTCGAAGTGCCCCGGCGAATCTCGCTCTCCGAACTGGCCGACAAGATGGGCGTCTCGCATCAGTCGCTCTCCGAGCGAATCAGGCGGGGGACAGATGCGCTCGTCGAAGACTCTCTGCTCATCGGGTCGGTCCCGGACGACTTCCGGGACTGAGACGCCGGATTCGGAATTTCATATCGCAGTATGTGATTTATATTCTCTCCATCGAGCGGTCTCCCAGCGAACGAGACCGGTCGCTGACGCTCGTCACGGGTGAAAAGCGGAGTCGCTAAAAACCGGCGTCGCCGAGCGAGCGGCCGTCAGGGCGTGGGTGGTGACGCTCTCGAACTCGTTTTCGGCGATGGCGGTCGCCAGCGCGTCGATGTCCACGTCGTCGGGCATCTCGGCGGGGTACTTGCGGCGGAAGTAGCCGACGATGTTCTTCGCGTCGCGCGCGAGGAGTTCGCGGGCGTTGTCGTGGTCGGTCGGGACGGCCTGCGGCCAGTCGAAGACCGTGATGCCGCGCTCACCGACCGCGACGTTGTACTCGGACATGTCGGCGTGGACGTAGCCGGCCTCGTAGGCGTCGGCCATCTCCGAGAGAATCAGGTCGAGGACGCCCGTGACCTGTTCGGATTCGAGTTTCGCCTTGGCGAGTTCGACGCCGTCGAGTTTCGCCATGATGATGGCGTGACGGTTGTGGTCGACGGGGCGGGGCACCGACACCTTCGGGAACAGGGTTTCGAGCGCTTCGTACTCGCGTTCGGCCGCCTTGCGGGCGGTGTAGAGCCACGAGACGTGGTGGTTCTCGGAGGTGTAGTCGCGCTCGCGGCGCACCTCGCGGAAGTTGGTGTACCCCTCGCGGTGGAATTTGAGCGCGAGCGGCTTGAACGACTGCACCTCGAACACGTCACTTTCCTTGCCGACGCCGAGGGGCGCGCCGAACCCTTGGATGGTGTCTCGCTGGGCGAACGTCCGGAGGGCGAGCGCGTCGTACCCCTCGACCGTGAGCTTGTACCCCTCGTACTGGATGGTCTTGCGCTCGATGAGCTCGCGGGTCATACAGCGGTCGATGCGGTAGTCGACCTCCTCGGCGGTCAGCCCCGAGTTCTTCGGCAGCTTCTCCCGGTTGACCCACTCGCTGAAGCGCATGCCCTGCTCGACGCCCGAGAGGAGGTAGAAGTCCTCGGGCTCGAGTTCGGCCATGACGCCGGCGACGTTCCGTACCATGCACGTCCGTCCGTCGGCGAGGCGTAAAAGGCCCGCGAGTCGGCGAACGTCGCCGCGATAAATCACATGCGACGATACGAAATCAGGGGTGTGACGACTGACCCACAGTTTCGGACGATGGGGAGTCTGGAAGATAGGCGTCTCGCGTCGACTGATACGCTCTCCAGTTTCTGTCACGAGCAGCGTGCAAGACGGAGAGAGTCGTCAGGAGTGTCGTCCCACTATCGAGACGGAGTCGGTTCCCGATTGCCCATGATGACCGTCCTCAGTTCGTTCCCATTCGAGCCGCCCTTCGGATTCATCGCCATCGAAGCCGGTCTCTTCAGTGGGGAACTGCAGGACGAGGTCGTCCAGTCCGTCCCCGTTCACATCCTCGATATGACCGCCGTGTGCTGGTCGGGCGCCGCCCCCCTCGCCAACGACATCGGGGGCGCCGAACCGATACCTGACATCCTCACTCGTCGGGTCGAAGTCGTCCGTCTGAAGGACGGCCACCGGAACGACGCCACGGCTGTTCGGGTTAATCGAGTTGTCTTCACTTCCCGGCTTGATATCGATGGTCAGGTCCGCGGGGAAGTGGGCGGCCGCGTGGCCACTAAACGCACCGACTCCCACTGCGGTCGCTGCAGTGACCGTGCTCACGCGCAGAAAGCCGCGACGAGAGACCGACGATGTGTCTTCTGGTTCCGTGGCCGATTGTTTGGAGTTGTCGTGAGTTGGTTGGTTCATTCCATCCAGTTCCTCACGCCTCGGTTGAATGAGGTCTGTGGCCCCGTTCTCGAAAGTCGGGTCGCCGTGACAGCATCCACACTGTAGTTCATACGAACATCTACTGAGCGGCTGATTCAAGCAGTGAAACCGAGCAAATCTCTCGTGTCAGCCGTCTACGAGGCTGTGGACTCAGGCCGAGTCGAGGTGGAACTCGACGACTGCACCCTCGCCGTCGTCGGTCGGGGGAAGGCGGAGTTCGCCGCCGTAGGCCTCGACAATCCACTTCGAGAGCCAGAGGCCGAGGCCGTTGCCGTGGGCGAGGTCGCTCTCTTCGACGTTCTGCTCGATGAGTTCGCGCTGGTGGTCGGGGATGCCCGGTCCGTCGTCTGCGATTCGCACGACGACCTCGCCGCCGACGCGCTCGTAGGTAATCTCGACCGTCGGGTCGCTGCCCGCGTATTCGAGGGCGTTGTCGACGATTTCGCGGAACGCGATTTTCAGCTTCGTCCCGCCGACGACCGTCGCTGGAGCCGTCGCCGCTGACGGTGATGGTCGCCTCCGGGTTGGCCGCCGAGCGGTCGTCGACGAGCGGTTCGAGGAGCGCGCGGAGGTCGACCGTCTCACCCTCGGGTTCGCTGTCGACGAGTTGGGTGACGGTTTTGACTTGGTCGCTCATCGTTCCGAGGTCGTCGCCGGTCGCTTTCAGTCGCTCGCCGATGCGGACGGTCTCGTCGTCGCCGCCGTCGGTGGCGAGTTGGTCGCCCCAGCCGAGGAGCAACTGCGCGGTGTGCCGGAGGTTGTGGCGGACGAGCCGATTGATGACCGCCGACCGCTTGTACTGCTCCGATAGCTCACGGGTCCGAATCCGGCGCACGTCGTTGAGGCCGATGAGGACGTGTGCGACGGCGCTCACGCCGACGACCACGGCCGCGCTGAAAAGCGGCTCGCTGACCGTCCCGCCCGCGGCCTGCTGGTAGCTTCCGATGAGCGCGAGGACGAACACGGTGACGACGACGCCGAGGAGGTTCCAGCCGGCGACACGGGCGATATGGATGGTCTTGAGGTCGCTTCGGTAGACGACGGGGCCGACGGCGACGAAGAGCACCGAGATGAGGAGGCCGAAGGCCGCGGCGACGAGGCCGGCGAGGTCGGATGCGACCGAGGCGACGCTGTTCGAGACGATGACGAACAGGGCCACTCCGGTGAGACTGAGGGACCCCGCACTAACGAGACGAGAGACGTTCACAGTTCGTTGACTCTCGTAGAAGTAATAACGCTTCTTTGAAACGAGTTGTCACTCGATGTTGACGCGGTACGGGAGCCCCTCGGGGTCGAAGACGCCGTCGGCGTCGCACTGCGCCGACACCGGGCCGACGGTCGCCTCGCTGTCGGTCGGATACCACGGGCGGCCGACCGGCGAGACGACGAAGCGGGCGTCTCGATCGCCGACGAACACGAGGTCGCCGCCCTCGAACGACTCCATCGGCTCGATGCCGAGCGCCTCGGTCAGTGCCGCCACGAACGCGTCCACGTTGGGGACGGCCATGCCCACCTCGGTCGCGCCGCGGAGGTCCGTCGCCGGGTCGAACTCGCCCGTCGCGTCGCCGTCGTAGCAGACGTACTCGATGACGTTGCCCTCGGGGTCCTCGAAGTAGACGGAGTCACAGCCGAGGAAGTCGAACCGGACGCTCGGCCCCTCGTCGGTATCGAGCACGTCTACGCCCGTGCGCTCGTCCAGCCACGCGACCACGGAGTCCACTGCGGCGGCGACGGTGAACGCGAGGTGGCCGGGGTCGGTGTCGCCGAGTTCGAACCACAGGGTCGTCTCCCCGGCGGTCGCCGAGCGTTGTGACCCGGTGACCGGCGCGAACCCGAGCGTCTCGACGTAGAACTCACACAGCGAGATGGGGTCTGTCGCGGCGAGGGCGACGCGGTTGAACTTCATGGGTTCACGTCACCGCGACGCGGTTTAACGGAATCGCTCGCGTCGGCCGCATCGGTCGGCGGTCGGCGCCGGTCGCCCGACTGGTACCCGTCGGCGACGAGAGCCGGGCGGCCCGCGGCGGTGGCCGAGCGTCGAAATCGCTTTCTCCCGGATGGACGAAGCCGACGTATGAACGACTCGCAGGGGTCGATTGCCGACCGCGAGTGGCGGGTGATTCGCGAGGAGGTCCGACCGGGACCGATGCAGATGGCGCTCGACGAGGTTGCGGGCGAGACGGCCGCCGCGGGCGGCCCTCGGACCGTCCGCGTCTACTCGTGGGAGCCGAGTTGCCTCTCGCTGGGCTACGGACAGGCACCCCGAGACCGTCGATTGGGACTACTGCGACCGCGAGGGAATCGACGTGACCCGCCGGCAGACCGGCGGCGGCGGCATCTACCACGACCGCCACGGCGACGTGGCCTACTCAATCGCCGCGCCGAAATCGGAGCTGCCGGGCGACCTCATGGACTGCTACCACCTCCTGTGCGAGCCGATTCTCGACGCGATTCGCGCGGTCGGCGTGGACGTGGATTTCGTCGACGACGACGTGCCCGTCATCTGGCACCCCGCCTGCTATCTGCGGGCGCTCCACCCCGCCCACGACATGGTCGCCGCGGGCCGGAAAGTCGCGGGCAACGCCCAGTACCGCCGCCGCGACGGTGTCGTCCAGCACGGGTCGCTCACCTACTCGGTGGACGCCGAGACTCACCTCGACGTGTTCGACGGCCACGACGTGACGCCCGAGGCGTTTCGGGAGCGCGTCGTCGGCATCGACGAACTCGCAGACGCCTCCCGCGAGGAGTTCGTCGCGGCGCTCACCGAATCGCTCTCGGGATTCGTCGACGCCGACGTGGGGTCGTGGACCGACGACGAACTCGACCGGGCGCGCGCGAAGGTCGACGAGAAGTACCGCGCTGACGACTGGGTGCGCCGTCGTCCGGGGTCGCAGTAAGCGGCCGAGAACCACGCGGTGGGTCGTGCGGTTGCGCCAGAGCTAGAAGCCGAACGTCTCCGGTTCGTCGAGGTCGAGCGCTTCGGTGACGCCTTCGTGGACCGCTGTCAGGGGCGGCACGTCGCGGGTCGGGTCGAGCCAATGGTCGCCCAGCCAGCGGTAGCGGACGGTCAGGTTCTCGTCGAGGAGGAAACACGAGCGTCGCGAGCGCTTCGAGACGCCGAAGGTCCGGTAGACCACGTCGAACGCCGCGGCGAGTTCGAGGTCGGTGTCGGCGTACAGCGGGAACAACAGGCTGTATCTGTCGATGAAGCGCCGGTGCATCTCGACGCCGGACTTACTCGCCCCGACGACGCGAACCGCGTCCCCGCTCGCGAACCAGTCGAAGTCGCGGAGCGCGCACCACTCATCGATGCAGTCGGGGCTGAAGTCGGCGGTGTAGAAACACAGCAGGACGGGCTTGTCTGCGGCGAGTTCCGAGAGGCTGCGCTCGCTCACGTCGCCGTCGGGTGCAACGAGCGTCTGCGTCACGTCGGGTGCTGTCTCCCCGACGGAAAGTCCTGACATGTGACGTGGTTTCGCGCGCGAAGGATAGCCGTTCTGGCTTCGGCCACCAACTCCGAAGTCCCTTTGTTCGGGTACGCCGTCGGACTCTGCATGCAAGTCGGCGCACACGTCTCGATGTCCAGTTCGAAGGTCTCCTCCGACGAGGAGACGCCACCGCACGGTAACGTCGCCAACGCCGTCTTCCGGCAGGTCGCCTTCGGCGGCAACTGCGGGCAGATTTTCACCACCTCGCCGCAGGTGTGGCGCGACCCCGACATCTCCGACGAGGAGGCCGAACTGTTCCGCGAGGAGACCGCCGACAAACTGGCCGGCCCGTGGGTCATCCACTCGTCGTATCTCGTCAACCTCTGTACGCCCAAAGACGGCCTCCGGCAGAAGTCGCTTGACTCGATGCAGACGGAGGTCGACATGGCCGACAAACTCGGCATCGAGTACGTGAACGTCCATCTCGGGGCCCACACCGGCGCGGGCGAACAGCAGGGCCTCGACAACGCCGTGTCCGTCCTCGACGACCTCGACATCCCCGACGGCGTCACCGTCCTCATCGAGTCCGACGCGGGGTCGGGAACGAAGATGGGCGACGACTTCGCCCACCTCGGCTACGTCCTCGAAGCGTCCGAACAGGACCTCGACGTCTGTCTCGACACCGCCCACGCGTTCGCCGCGGGCTACGACCTCTCGACGGCCGCGGGCGTCGACGAGACGTTCGAGGAACTCGACGCCGAGGTCGGCCTTGAGCACCTCAAGTGCGTCCACCTCAACGACTCGAAACACGAGTGCGGGACGAACAAGGACGAACACGCGCTCATCGGCGAGGGCCTCATCGGCGAGGAGGGCATGCGCGCGTTCATCAACCACGACGCCGTCGTCGACAACGACGTGCCCCTCGTCCTGGAGACCCCCACCGAGGACGGCAAGGGCTTCGCGTGGAACATCGACCGCGTCCGCGAACTCCGCGCCGACGCGGAGTAAGGTTCCGGAGGAGAGTCGCTGGCCCGTTGCATCGACTGTTTCGACTGTTTTTTGGGTCGCCGCACCCGACTCCGCGTGTGCGACGCTTCTCGGAATCGTATCTCCGGCGGACGCGAGAGGGCATGTGGGACGACTCCCGCGCGGCCCTCGCCGACCTCGACCTCGGCGGTCGGACCCGCATCCTCGACGTGGGCTGCGGGACCGGCGAGTTCACGCGCGTCCTCGCGGAGGCCGCCGACGCCCGCGTCGTCGGCGTCGACGCCGACACCGACCTGCTTTCTGTCGCCGCCGACCGCGCCGGCATCGAGGCGGTCGCCGGCGACGCGACGCGACTCCCCTTCGCCGCCGACAGTTTCGATTTGGTCGTCTGTCAGGCGCTCCTCGTGAACCTCCCCGACCCGACGGCCGCGCTCAGCGAGTTCGCCCGCGTCTCGTCGGACCTCGTGGCGACGGTCGAACCCGACAACGCCGCCGTCGGCGTCGATTCGACCGTCGAGGCGGAGGCCGCGCTCGACCGCCGGGTCAGAGACGCCTTCCCGCGACGGCGTGGCGACCGACGTGGCGCTCGGCGACCGCGTCCGCGGGCTGTTCGCCGACGCCGGCCTCTCAGTCGTCGGGACCCGTCGGTACCACCACCGCAAGCTGACCGAACCGCCGTACGACGACCACGACGTTCGGAGCGCGGCCAAGAAGGCGACCGGTGAGGGACTCGACCGCCACGAGGCCGACCTCCGCCGCGGGCTCGACGGCGACTCCTACGAGTCTGTCCGCCGCGAGTGGCGGGAGATGGGCCGCGAGGTCGTCCAGCAGATTCGAGACGGCGAGTACCGCCGGGCCGAGGTCGTCCCGTTCGACGTGACGACGGGCCGGGTGTAGCCGGGCCTGCTCGTCGGGCCGAACCGGTGGCCGAGTCACCGGCCGAAAAACGAGACCGTCCGTTCAGTAGCCGACCGCGAGCTGTTCGTGGACGGCGTCGCCGCTCTCCAGTTCGTCAGCGAAGGCGATTGCGAAGTCCTCCATCGAGATGCGGCTCTCGCCGTCCTCGTCGGCGACGAGTTCGCCGCGGGCGGTCCGGAACTCGCCGGTCCGCTCGCCGGGTTCGATGAACGCCGCGGGCGCGACGTAGGTCCACCGCAGGTCGTCGGCGTCTTCGAGCAGGCCGTACGCCTCGATGGCGGCGCTGGCGACCGGCTTCCACTCGTCGGGGAACTCCGGCGAGTCGATGAGTCGCGTGTCGGGGCCGACGTTCAGGATGCCCGCGCCGCCGGTCCAGACGAGGCGGTCGACCGAGGCGCGGCGCATCCCGTCGACCACGGCGTCGAGCATCTCGACGAGAACCTCGGGCGACTCGTCGTCGCTCGGGCCGAGCGCGGAGGCGACCGCGTCGTGGCCCGCGGCGAGTCG
>NZ_JPES01000008.1:0-19606 GCF_000730175.1 Haloferax sp. ATB1
ACCGCGCGCGAACTGGCGCGTCGCCACTACGACATCGACGACATCCAGTTGACGTAGGGCGGCGGTCGACGCGACCACACGTTTTTGTCCCCACCGAACGGCGAGCTACGCATGTCGCCGATACGACAGTCGTTGGGGGTCGCAGTCGGGCAACTCGACCCGACGGGGTTTTCGGAGTACGAGGAGCTCGCGAGCGCGACCGCGGGGTTCGCCGCGGCGGCGGTCGCGGTCTATCTCGTCGGTCGGCTGCTCGTGGTCCCCGCGGTGACGAGGCTCGTCGGCTCCCGCAACCGGAACAACCCGACGCTGAAGTCGGCGACGGAGACCTACGCGCACGCCTTCGTCATCGTCGTCGCCGCGCTCGCCGGCGTCATCGGCGCGGGGTACGCGTCGGTCCTGACCGACACGGCGCTCATCGTCGCGGCGCTGACGCTCGTCGTCGGCGTCGCCGGACAGGAGGTCATCGGCGCGCTCATCAGCGGCCTCTTTCTCGTGGCAGACCCGGACTTCAACGTCGGCGACTGGATATCGTGGCCCGGCGGCGAGGGCGTCGTCGAGGCGGTCGACTTCCGGGTCACGCGCGTACGGACGGTGAACAACGAGACCATCTCGGTGCCGAACACGGAGCTCACGACGAACGCGCTTACCCGACCGTACGGCCGAGAGCGCTACCGAATCACCGAGCGCGTCGACGTCGCGTACGCCGACGACACGGAGCTGGCGCTCCGCGAACTCGTCGAGACGGCGCGGGAGGACGACCGCGTGCTGGACGAGCCGGAGCCGACCGCGCGCATCCTCGAATTCGCCGGGAGTTCGGTCGGGCTGCAGGCGGAGTTCTGGGTCGCCTCGCCGATGGACGTGAGCCTCGTCGACGTCCGCTCGGGGTTCCGGCGTCGGGTCAAGCGACGATTCGACGAGGAGGGGCTGACGCTCGGACCGGCGTCGGGACGGGAGGTCAGCGGTCGCCTCGACGTCGACCTCGTCGGCGAGCGCGGCGGCGAGTGACCCGGTCGACCGGGGGCGAAAACGGCCGGTGTGGCGACGGTTCGCACGGAGGTCGAAACGACACCGTCTCCGGGCGGTTTAGTCGCTCTTCGACGCGGAGGTGCCGCCGTTCGAATCGTCGAAACGACCTCAGATTCCTCCTTAGGGGCCGCTAATCGCTCCTGAAGCCGTCTCGCCGGATTCGAAAAGGGAGGCTTAAGTAGCTCCATCTGGAACTGTTGTTCACTATGGCGAACGGCAAATACGCCGCGCGCAAGCTCAAGCAGGACCGGCAGAAGCGCCGCTGGTCCGACTCTGAGTACGCGCGCCGTGAGCGCGGTCTCGGCAAGAAGTCCGACCCGCTTGAGGGTGCCCCGCAGGGTCGCGGCATCGTCCTTGAGAAGGTCGGTATCGAAGCAAAGCAGCCGAACTCGGCGATTCGGAAATGCGTCCGTGTTCAGCTCATCAAGAACGGAAAGCAGGTCACCGCCTTCTGTCCCGGTGACGGCGCGATTTCGTTCATCGACGAGCACGACGAAGTCACCATCGCCGGTATCGGCGGCGCGAAGGGTCGCGCGATGGGTGACCTTTCGGGCGTCAACTACAAGGTCGAGAAGGTCAACGGCGTCTCGATGATCGAACTCGTCCGCGGAAACGCCGAAAAGCCGGTGCGCTAACAATGTCGGAAAGCGACGCACCCGAGCCCGAGTCCCCCGCGAGCAGCGAGGAAGCGAAAGAGAACGCGCTTCTGTTCGGCGTCTGGGACGTCTCCGAGATGGAGTACACCGACCCCAGCATGAGCCGGTACATCAAGGCGACGCCCATCGCCCACACGATGGGTCGTCACGCCTCGAAGCAGTTCCAGAAGTCCGAGATTAGCATCGTCGAGCGGCTCATCAACCGCCTGATGCAGACCGAGGACAACACGGGACACAAACAGAAGACGAGCAAAATCGTCAAGGAAGCGTTCGAAATCGTCAACGAGCGCACCGAGGAGAACCCCGTGCAGGTGCTCATCCGCGCGGTCGAGAACGCCGGCCCCCGCGAGGAGACCGTCCGCCTCAAGTACGGCGGTATCTCGGTCCCGCAGGCCGTCGACGTCGCCCCGCAGCGCCGCGTCGACGAGGCGCTGAAGTTCATCGCGCAGGGTACCCTCAGCGGTTCCTACAAGTCCACGACCACCGCCGCCGAGGCGCTCGCACAACAGCTCATCGGCGCGGCCGACTACGACGTCCAGACGTACGCTATCTCCCAGAAAGAGGAGAAAGAGCGCGTCGCCGAAGCGGCCCGGTAATCTCTCCACTCTCTTTCGTTTTTCACCGCGACGAGTGACGACGCCGCACGGCGGGGTCGCTGGTTCGTTCGCCGCTTTCTCGCAGTCGTCGCGCGGCGTTCAGTCGGCCGCCACGCCGGGGTTGACGACGTAGTTTTTCACCACGTCCACGAGCGTCCGGCGGTACTCGCTTTTCGAGGGGTCAGCGGCGAGCGTCCGGAACCGCTCTTTGAACGTGTCGAGCGACACCGACGGCGCGTCGTCGGCCGCGGCGTGCGCGAGGTCGTACAGCCGGTGGTCCGGTTCGACGAGGTCGTGCCGTTCCACGAGCGCGAGGGCGAACGCGGCGTTCACGGCCGTGATTTCGGGGTCCGACCCCGCGGTGACGAGTCGAGAGCCCGGCCGCGCGGGCGACTGCGGTCGGTCGGCGAGCGCCGCGGCCAGTTGCGATTCGAGGAACTGGACGAGTTTGTCCGCGGGCGCGACAGACAGCGTCAGGTCGTCGGCGTAGATGTCCTTGCAGTGGTTGGCGATCTGGTAGCAGTGCGCGAGCTTTCGGCGCTCGACGGTCCGGCCCGCGAGGGCGAGGAAGACCGCCTCGCGCGTGGACTGGTAGTGCGAGACGTGGCCCTCCTCGTTTCGGGCCATGTGTGAGAGTTCGTGGAGCGCGAGTTCGCGAGCCATCGCGCTGGTGGCGGCCTGCCGGGAGATGTTGAGGACGTGGTGGTCCTGATAGTGGCCGGCCCACGTGCGGGAGTCGGGATCATCGCGAACGCGCACGAACACGGGGTACGAAAGCTCGAACTCGGTTTCGAACAGGTCGGCGGCGCTCAAGAACGGGTCTGCCGGTGCGCCCCCGACGACTCGGAGGTCCATTCAAGATTGAGAAATGTTATCAACCAACATGACTCTTGCGCCGACCGCGGCAACGAGATTCGCGTCCGGCGGACAGTCTCGCCTATCGTGACAAAAATGCTCATACCCCGGCGGTAGGGCGGCTGAAAATGGGAAATCCGCTCGGCAAAAACGACTACTCTTTTGACCCTCCTGCCGGTAGACCCCTGTATAATGGGCCGACGAAAGAAGATCGTCCAGGAATGTGAGAAACTGATGGACAAGCCGGAGCAGATCCGGAACATCGCCATCGCCGCTCACGTCGACCACGGTAAGACGACCCTCTCCGACAACCTCCTCGCAGGTGCGGGCATGATCTCTGACGAGACTGCCGGCCAGCAGCTCGCGATGGACACGAAGGAAGACGAACAGGAACGCGGCATCACCATCGACGCCGCAAACGTCTCGATGACCCACGAATGGGAAGGCGAGAACCACCTCATCAACCTCATCGACACGCCGGGCCACGTCGACTTCGGTGGCGACGTGACGCGCGCGATGCGCGCCGTCGACGGTGCGCTCGTCGTCGTCGACGCCGTCGAGGGTGCCATGCCGCAGACCGAGACGGTCCTGCGTCAGGCGCTCCGCGAGGGCGTCAAGCCGGCGCTTTTCATCAACAAGGTCGACCGCCTCATCAACGAACTGCAGGAAGGTCCCGAGGAGATGCAGAAGCGCCTCGTCGACGTCATCTCCGACGTCAACGAGCTCATCCGCGGGATGACCGAGGAGAAGGACTACGACTGGACGGTCTCCGTCGAAGACGGGACCGTCGCCTTCGGGTCCGCCCTCTACAAGTGGGGCGTCTCCATGCCGTCGATGGAGGAGACCGGTATCTCCTTCGGCGACATCATGGAACTCGAGCGCGGTGGCGACCGCCAGGAACTCCACGAGCGCACGCCGCTTTCGGACGTCGTCCTCGACATGGTCGCGGAGCACTTCCCCAACCCGCTCGACGCCCAGCCCCGTCGTATCCCGACGGTCTGGCGCGGTGACTCCGAGTCCGACCTCGCGCGCCAGATGCGCGAAGTCGACGACGACGGCGAAGTCGTCTTCATGGCGACCGACATCTCGATGGACCCCCACGCGGGCGAAATCGCGACGGGTCGCCTGTTCTCCGGCACCATCCGCAAGGGTCAGGAGCTCTACGTCTCCGGGACCGCGGGCAAGAACCGCGTCCAGTCCGTCGGTGTGTTCATGGGCGGCGAGCGCGAGGAACTCGACCGTGGTGTCCCCGCGGGGAACATCGCGGCCGTCACGGGCCTCCGTGACGCCATCGCCGGTTCCACCGTCTCGTCCGTCGAGATGACGCCGTTCGAGTCCATCGAGCACATCTCCGAGCCTGTCATCACGAAGTCCGTCGAGGCAGAGCGCATGGACGACCTGCCGAAGCTCATCCAGACGCTCCAGCAGGTCGCGAAGGAAGACCCGACCATCCGCATCGAGATCAACGAGGACACGGGCGAGCACCTCATCTCCGGCCAGGGCGAACTCCACCTCGAAGTCATCACCCAGCGTATCCGCGACAACCAGGGCATCCCGGTCCGCACCGGTGAGCCGATTGTCGTCTACCGCGAGCAGGTCCAGGGCAAGTCCCACGAGGTCGAGGGCGTCTCCCCGAACCGCCACAACAAGTTCTACATCACGGCGGAACCCCTCTCGCAGGACATCGTCGACTCCATCAAGCTCGGCGAAATCTCGATGGACATGCCCGAACTGGAGCGCCGCGAGGCGCTGCAGGAAGCCGGTATGGACAAGGACACGTCCCAGAACGTCGAACACATCCACGGGACGAACATCCTCATCGACGACACGAAGGGTATCCAGCACCTCAACGAGACGATGGAACTCGTCATCGAGGGTCTCGAAGAGGCGCTCGACGACGGTCCGCTCGCCGCGGAGCCCGTTCAGGGGACGCTCCTGCGCCTCCACGACGCGCGACTCCACGAGGACACCATCCACCGCGGTCCCGCCCAGGTCATCCCTGCGACGCGTGACGCGGTCCACCGCTCGCTCATCGCGGGTCAGGTGAAGCTCCTCGAACCCATCCAGAACGTCCGCATCGACGTCGCCTCCGAATACATGGGCTCGGCCTCCGGCGAGATTCAGGGTCGCCGCGGCCGCGTCGACGACATGTACCAGGAAGGTGACCTCATGGTCATCGAGGGCATCGCGCCCGTCGAAGAGATGATCGGCTTCTCGTCGGACATCCGTTCGGCAACGGAAGGTCGCGCCTCCTGGAACACGGAGAACGCCGGCTTCCGCGTGCTCTCGGACAACCTCCAGCGCGAGAAGATCATGGAGATCCGCGAGCGCAAGGGCATGAAGCTCGAGCTCTCGCAGGCTATCGACTACATCTAAGCGCGAGCCTTCGCGCCTTCTTTCGGTCACCGGCCCGGGAGCGACCGCAGTGTGTCACACTAACGGTCGCAGCGGTTGCTTCTCGCCGCTCCGTTTTCCGGTCGCTCGGTCGTCCCTTCAGGGGTGAACCGGACGACCAGGGACGCCGACGTCGAGCACCAATAGGCTTCCCGTACATTCGCTGTCCGATGAGAGTCCGAACGACGCCACCGTAACGGGCTCTCGAAACACCGCCCTTGACGTAGTACTGATTGATAAATAGAACAAATAAGAACGGAGATCGGCTTCACCGCCGCGTGGAGTTCGGTTACAGCGTCAGGTCTTCCCAGGCAACGCTTCCTTCGCTGACGATATTCTCCGGTGTCATCTCGGGAGCGCCCAGAACAGCTCCGGCGTTCGGAATCGGAAGCGGTCCGTATGTGTCCGACGGGACAGCTCCGTCGCCGGATACGACGATTCGGGCAACCATCCCGAGGGTGAGGTGGGGGAGGCAAAGCACGTCGTACACGCCCTGTTTCGTAAAGCGGTAGAGCCACGAGTCACCGCCCACCACCGGAGGCGACGTGAAACCGTGTGACGTTGGAACCCGGCTCGGTAACGTGAATACCGGAGGTTCGCTGAACTTCGGATGGAACGACGTCACCGTGTGAAGCCCATGGTGGACGCGGAATTCGACGACTTCGCCGGGGCGCACGTGCAGTCCAACCGGGTCGAAGATGAACTCCGCCGGAACCTCGTTCCCTGACTCGGGGTCAATCGGGAAGTCGTCGTGGATGTTCTCTTCGTGGGTGTGAAGTTCGACGACGTGGTCGACGAGTCCCGAGGGAACGGTGTCATCCGCCGAGTACGGCGCGCCGTACACCTCGTCGATTCGGTTTCCACGGCCGCTGGTCGCGGCTGCCGTCCCCCCGAGTGCCGACACGGCTGCACCCACACCGAATACTTTCAGCAGTGATCGCCGGTCGATTCCGTGATTCTTGATGACCTCTATCAGTTCGTCGTCGCTGAGTTCGAGGTCGTCGGTATCTGTTTGTTTGGTCATCTGTTTTCCTGCCGTCACTGTCCCACCGCGTGACGCGGCACGTGATGGCGTGTATACATCTACGGAAACCGGGTTTGCTACCCATCAACTAACTCGAATATTCTTCGCCTAAGGCTGACTTTCAGACGCTCGTTAGCACGACTGAAGCCGTGGGCTTCCGCCCAAATCACGTGATAATGAGCGCACGGCGGTCCGTTCTCTCCGACTGAGTCCCAACTGCCGCGGCCGAACTGCACTGACACCCATGTCAAATGCCAGCACGCTGTCGGCGTCGGCAAACCGTGTCGGCTACGAAGGCTTATACCGCGTGGCCGAATCACGGATACGTATGCGTAAGGGTACGTCTCTCGACTCCTGGCGCGACGACGCGAAACCACGACCGAACCGCGCGTCGCGGACAACAGCGTCGGGACGGCCCACGGGGGTGGGGCGATGAGCGCACAGGACCTCGACGGCGGGAGCGACGCCGAGACCGACGGGAGCGGCGAGATGCCGAAACCGCACACGATTCGGCTCGAACTCGTCGACGAGCCCGGACAGCTTTTGGCCGCGCTCAAGCCCATCTCCGACAACGGCGGTAACCTGCTTTCCATCTTCCACGAACGAGGGAGCCTGACTCCCCGCGGACACATCCCCGTGGAGGTCGACCTCGAATGCCCGCCCGACCGCTTCGAGCGAATCGTCGAGGCGCTCCGCGAGGCCGGCGTCAACGTCATCCGCGCCGGCGCGGAGCACTTCGGCGAGGAGGTAATGGTCATCCTCGTTGGCGACATCGTCGATTCCGACCTCTCGGACACGCTCCACCGCATCGAGTCCTCGGCGGACGCGACCCTACAGGACCTGTCGCTGTCCGCCCGCGAGGGGACTGACGAGGCGTCGAGCGCCCGACTCCGACTCGCGGTCCGATTGTCTCCGGCCGCGTCGACGAGACGCTGTCGGTCGTTCGCGACCTCGCCGCCGAGAAGGGACTGCACGTCGTCGAGCCGCTCGCGGAGGGATCCCAATGAGCCTCAGACTCGCAGTGCTCGGTGCGGGCGCGGTCGGCGGCTCGGTTCTCGACCTCGCGGGCGACTACGGTCACGATGTCGTCGCGTTCGCGGACTCGTCTTCCTCCGCGGTCGACCCCGCCGGGCTCGACCCGAGCGCGGTCCACGACCGAAAGGAACGCGAGGGCGTGGTCGGCGAGGCGGCCCCCGAGGCGGTGTTCGACGCCGACTACGACGTGTTGGTGGAGGCGACGCCGACGACGCTCGGCGACGCCGAACCCGGCTTTTCGCACGTCGAGCGCGCGCTGGCCGACGACCGTCACGTCGTGCTCGCGAACAAGGGTCCGGTCGCGGAACGGTACGCCGACCTGCGCGCGCTCGAAGCCGAAAGCGAGGGGACTGTCCAGTTTGAGGCCGCCGTCGGCGGCGCGATTCCCATCCTCTCGACCATCTCGGACCTCGGTGCGCCCCACGTGACGGCCGCGCGCGGCGTGTTGAACGGGACGGCGAACTTCATCCTCTCGCGGATGGCCGCCGAGGGACTCGACTACGAGCACGTGCTCGCGGAGGCACAGGACCTCGGCGTCGCCGAGGCGGACCCGACGTTCGACGTCGACGGCATCGACGCCGCGCTGAAGTTCGTCATCCTCGCGAACGTCCTCTCCGACGGCGAGACCGAGTACGCGCTCGACGACGCCGAGGTCGAGGGCATCCGCAACGTCCCGGGAACGGCGCTCGACCTCGCCGCCGAGGACGGTCGGACGGTCCGCCTCATCGGCGAGGCGACGGCCGACGGCGTCCGCGTCGCCCCGCGGCTGATTCCGCAGGGCTCCGCGCTGTCGGTCACGGGCACGCAGAACATCGTCCAGTTGGAGACCAAACACGCGGGCCAACTGAATATCAGCGGCCGCGGGGCGGGCGGTCCGGAGACGGCGACCGCCGTCCTGTCCGACGTTTCTCGCCTCGAATAGCGGCACAGGCGGCCCGTACCCTCTGTTTCTTTCGACTGTCGGTATCCACCGGACACTCCATTTCCGCGACCGTGGTATGGTTCCGCAAATCGCAGTACGGCGGTTAGACGGCCCGTAGCGCGTATCGAAATCGTTTTAGGGGTTTCAGCAAAAACATTCCCCACAGAGCGCCTTAGCGCGTGAACACACCAATGAGCGACAAACCCCACCAGAATCTGGCCATCATCGGCCACGTCGACCACGGTAAGAGTACGCTCGTCGGCCGACTCCTGTTCGAGACCGGCTCCGTCCCGGAGCACGTCATCGAGCAGCACCGAGAGGAAGCCGAGGAGAAGGGCAAGGGCGGATTCGAATTCGCCTACGTCATGGACAACCTCGCCGAAGAGCGCGAGCGCGGTGTCACCATCGACATCGCCCACCAGGAGTTCGACACGGACGAGTTCTACTTCACCATCGTCGACTGTCCTGGCCACCGCGACTTCGTCAAGAACATGATCACCGGTGCCTCGCAGGCTGACAACGCGGTTCTCGTCGTCGCCGCCGACGACGGTGTCGCGCCGCAGACCCGCGAGCACGTCTTCCTCGCCCGCACCCTGGGCATCGGCGAACTCATCATCGCGGTCAACAAGATGGACGTCGTCGACTACAGCGAAGACAAGTACAAGGACGTCAAGGAGCAGGTCAACAAGCTCCTCAAGCAGGTCCGCTTCAACTCCGACGACGCGACCTACGTCCCGATTTCGGCCTTCGAAGGCGACAACATCGCCGAGCGCTCCGACAACACGCCGTGGTACGACGGCGACATCCTGCTCGAAGCGCTCAACAACCTGCCGGCACCACCGCAGCCGCCGACGGACGCGCCGCTGCGCCTGCCCATCCAGGACGTCTACACCATCTCCGGCATCGGTACGGTCCCGGTCGGCCGTATCGAGACGGGTACCCTCAACCCCGGCGACAACGTGAGCTTCCAGCCCTCTGACGTCGGCGGCGAGGTCAAGACCGTCGAGATGCACCACGAGGAAGTCGACCAGGCCGGACCTGGCGACAACGTTGGTTTCAACGTTCGTGGCGTCGGCAAGGACGACATCCGCCGCGGCGACGTCTGTGGCCCGGCTGACGACCCGCCGAAGGTCGCCGAGACGTTCAAGGCGCAGGTCGTCGTCATGCAGCACCCCTCGGTCATCACCGCTGGCTACACGCCGGTCTTCCACGCCCACACGGCGCAGGTCGCGTGTACCATCGAGTCGATCGACCAGAAGCTCGACCCCGCGTCGGGCGAGGTTGCTGAGGAGAACCCGGACTTCATCAAGTCCGGCGACGCCGCTATCGTGACCGTCCGTCCGCAGAAGCCGCTCAGCATCGAGCCGTCCTCCGAGATTCCGGAGCTCGGCAGCTTCGCTGTCCGTGACATGGGTCAGACCATCGCGGCCGGCAAAGTGCTCGAAGTCAACGAGCGATAACGATGCAACAGGCACGCGTTCGGCTCGCCGGCACGAGTCCGGAAGACCTCGACGATATCTGCGACGACGTCCGCGAGATCGCGAACAAGACGGGCGTCAACCTCAGCGGGCCGATCCCGCTGCCCACGAAGACGCTCGAAGTCCCCGCCCGCAAATCGCCTGACGGCGAGGGGACGGCGACGTGGGAGCACTGGGAGATGCGCGTCCACAAGCGTCTCATCGACCTCGACGCTGACGAACGCGCTCTGCGCCAGCTGATGCGCGTTCAGGTTCCGAACGACGTCAGCATCGAGATCGTCCTCGAAGACTAACGACGGCGCTGTCCGGACCATCGGACCGCCCGTTCGTGACGGTCGGCCCGTCACACTCGCGGCTGTCGAGGCGCGCGTCCGGAGGACTCTGCCTCCGAGCTGACTTTCAGCGCTAAGGCGCGTGTCATCTCACTTCCGTTCGACGCGCGAGCAGATGCCCGCAGAATCGCCCGACGGAACGGGATGCTATCGCATGCCCGACCGCGGACAAAACATAGGGTATAAGTGTATCCCACGACTCCGTGGGAATGAGGGCTCGTAGATCAGTGGCAGATCGCTTCCTTCGCAAGGGCAAGAGTAACCAATGTTCGAGACACCGGCGTCAACCCAGGGATACGGTCCGGCCGTCGCAGTCTTTTGGGTGTACGTTCTCATCGCACTCGGGGTTACGCTGGGGCTTCGTCAGCTCGGGCTCCTGGATGAAGCGACGCTGTACGTCTTTCTTGGAGTCGGACTCGTCCTCCTCAAACCGTTCGTCCCGCTGTTCAAGCGGTACTCTCCGTAGTGGCATTGACTACCGAGCGTTCACTTCCGCCGAATCCTACACTTTCACCCCGCTCATGGCGGACCCTCTTACCGCCTCGCTCCGAGGGCGTCGGTATGGAAACACGACGAGGCGAACCCCCGTCGGACCCGACGGCCCTCTTTCGAGCTATCGTCTCGAAACTCCGCGAGACACGCCGCGGGGTCCACCAACACCGGATGGCGCAGGCGCTCCTTCAGAAGGACGCCAACGGGTCGCGGCTGGTCGGACTCGACGAGGACACCGAGCGGGCGGTCTTCTTCAACCCCGCGTCGCGGACGCTCGAACTGATACCCTTCGACCGGGAGGGAACGCACGAGGAGCGCGCGGAGGTGCTGTCGCGTCGGCTGAGCGACCCGTCGTCGTGGGTCGAGGCCAACGCGGCGAGGCTGTCGTGGGTCCACCCGCACTTCCGGTGGGCCTGCGGGTTGGACGACGCCGGGCGGTCGTGAGCCGAGAATCGTACGTCGTGGCCGACCGTGACCGGTGTCCGACCGTGAAGAATTATACGCACGCCGCGCGCACAACACGTCCATGAACGACGAGGAACTCGACGAACTCCGGTCGTCGCTCACGCCATACGAGTCCAGCGGTGGCGTCACCACCTACCAGAACACCGTCTCTATCGCCTGTCCGGCGTGCGAGAAACCGTTCGACGACTTGGTCGTCTGCGAGAACGACTACAACAGCCTCGAACTGAGCATGATGCTCGACCTCTGTGTGACCCAGCACGACGGCGACGTGCTGCTGTTCACGCACAAACAAGAGGAGTAACGCGGCCGGCGACGGCCGGACGCGGTCCACCGTTTCAGTCTCGCAGTTACCAGTCCGTCACCCCGCGCCCGTCTCGCCGGTAGCGGTCGGTGAACTTTCGTCGGCCAAAAACGAGTGGTTGTGCGACGAACGACCGGTTATTCGCGCGGCGGGAGGCCGTTTTCGTCGATGACTTCGCCGTCGTCGTCGACGGTGACGATGCCGCGGTTGTTGACCGCGTAGGGGTCCAAGCCGACTTCTTGGAGGAACTGCTTGTAGAGCCGTTCGGCCGTCTCGGCGTCCTTCTGGCGGTCCGAGGCGCGGTCACAGAGTTCGACGAGGTCCTCGGGCACGTCGTTCTCGTGGACGATCCAGTGGTTGATGAGGTCCGACAGCCGCCGGATGGGCGAGGTGAAGTGGCCGTAGATGTCGAAGTTGAGCGCGTAGTGGCCGCCG
This sequence comes from Haloferax sp. ATB1, assembly GCF_000730175.1. Taxonomy (NCBI): domain Archaea; kingdom Methanobacteriati; phylum Methanobacteriota; class Halobacteria; order Halobacteriales; family Haloferacaceae; genus Haloferax; species Haloferax sp. ATB1. The sequence goes on from NZ_JPES01000008.1 coordinate 12,012, forward strand.
AAGGGGTCGTTCATGTACTTCGCGCGGGGCATGACCTTCAGCACGGCGCGCTGAATCTTGTTGAGGGTGCGGGAGTTCGCGCTCTCCAAAGCGTCGTTGACGGCCTTGCGGGGCTCGTCCCACGACGTGGACTTGATGCTCACGCCGTCGAGTTCGGTGATTTCGCGGAGCGCCTTGTCCCACTGGTCGGGGGTCGGCTGCGGGTGGACGCGGTACATCGCCTCGACGCCGCGGTTCCACATGAGTTCGTGCGTGACGGCCTTGTTCGCCTTCAGCATGCACTCTTCGATGATGGTATGGGCGCGGTCGCGGCTCGGGTTGAGGACCAGCGAGCCGTCTTCCTTGCGCTGTTCGTGGAGTTGGTCGGCGAGGTCGAAGACGAGGGAGTTCTCCTCGTGGAGGGGGAGGTCGGGGTCTTCCAGCCGGTTTTCACACTGCGTGTAGGTGAGCCGTTCGTTGGAGTGGATGACGGACTTGTAGATGTCGATAGACTCGAACGAGAGCGTGTCTTTCTTGATCTCCATCTCGACGGTGTGGGCGAGGCGGTCCTCCTCGGGGACGAGAGAACAGACCGTCTCGGCCAGCGCCGGCGGGAGCATGTGGATGGTGTAGGCGGGGAGGTAGACGGTGTTGCCGCGCTTGACGGCCTCGGCCCACATCTCCGAACCGGGGTGGACGTAGTGGGTCACGTCGGCGATGTGGACCCACAGCGTGTACGTCTCCTCGTTCTCGCGGATGCTCAGGGCGTCGTCGAAGTCCTGGGCGTCGACGGGGTCGGTCGTCCACGTCGTGAGGTCTCGGAGGTCCTTGCGGTGTTCCAACTCGTCTTCGATCTCCTCGTGGACGCCGTCGGTGCGCGCACGCGCCTCCGAGAGGACTTCCGGCGGGAACTTGTCTCGAATCTCGAACTCCTCGAACAGGTCCTCGCGCTTGTTCTGGAGGTGTCGCGCGAGTTCGGCGTCTATCTCCACCGGTCCTTGCCCTTCGGCGGTCCCGGCGTACGCCTGCGCGTCGTCTGACATAGCCCCGCACTAGACGGGGCAGGGAGAAATGAGTGTCGGGCACGAGCCGCGACGAGAAGGAAACGATATCGCTCGCGACCACGACCTCGGCCGTCTCGGCTGCACGGTCAGCGGACGCGCTACGTCGCTCGATGCGTGCCGCGCTTCGACCGCGGCGATTCGTACCGTTCTTTGACCGCGTCGAAGTAGCGAAGCAGGAACTCCTCGTTGGAGATGCTGTGTTCTTCGATGTCGATGAGGAGGCTGCTGTCAGAGTTCCTCGCGGGGCTGGACTGACAGAGGCCCCCGATAACAGGACTTACAGAGGTGTTCGAACCGCTTCCGCTCTGTGCCGTTCCCAGCGCGTTTCCCTCTTTGTCGTACTCGCGTCGCCGCCGACCGGAGGACCGCGTCACCGCATGCGATGCACACGACACGTTTCCGGATCGCCACGTATCGTCCGGGAGTCGCCACATATCGTACTTAGGAGTGGACCCAATCGTACTTAGCAGTCTTATGCGCTGTCACAGTCTGACGCGCGTCGGTACGGGATGCAACGAGGTGACTAGCGTCGGGTCGCGCCCGTCAGACTCCGGGCGGTGTCGCCGACTACTCGATTCGGAGCGGTCGATTTATCGGCCGTGAGCGTCCACGACCCGGTATGAAGGTCAAGTCCCGCCACCACCTCCGAAGCGACGAAATCGACGCGCTGTGCGACTCCATCGAATCGTCCCTCGGCGTCGCCCTCGACGGCGACGCGTTCGAGGCGGTCGAGTTCGCCGACGCCGACTACGAGGTCGTCCTCGTCGACGGCGAGCCGGCGGTCATGTACGTCGACGACCAGCCGTTTCTCACGGTCAAGGGCGCGAACCAGTTCCCGCCGACGACGAACGTCGTCACGGTCGACGCGGGCGCGGTTTCGTTCGTCTCCAGCGGGGCCGACGTGATGCGCCCCGGCATTACCGAGGCCGACGACACCATCGAGGCGGGCGACCTGGTCGTCATCGCGGAGGAGACCCACGGCAAGGTGCTCGCCGTGGGTCGCGCGCTCGAAGACGGGGCCGACCTCGTCGGCGACTCCGGCAAGGTCGTCGAGTCAATCCACCACGTCGGCGACGACCTCTTCGAGTTCTCGGTCTGACCCGCGGTCGCAGGACTCGGCGCACGCCGTGTGCGCTCCTCTCGGCTACGCTTCGGCGTACTTCTCCAGCGCCGCCTCGTACCCCTCCCGCGCCATCGAGAACGTCTCTCGAAGGTCGCGCAGCGGCGTCTCCGTCGCGTCGACCCGGAGGTCGTTGTAGTACGGCTCCATCTCGCGGTCCTCGGTCGAGGTCACAACGACGGCCGCGCTCTGGATAGCGAGGTCGTCGCGCTTGTCGCCGCCCGCGGCGTGTCCCGCGCCGAGCGCGTCGATGAGGCGCTTCGCGAGCGGTTCGTCGCCGTCGGCGTTCCGCTCGTAGGCGTCGGCGGCGGCTTCGACGACTTCCGCGCCCGTGAGCAGGTTGCCGGCGACGGTGTAGTCGTCGCCCTCGCGGTGGCCCGCCCAGCCGAGGCAGTCATCGCCGGTGAAGGCGAACGTCGCCTCGGAGCCGACGCCGTGGAGTTGTCGCTCCGCCCGGCCGTCGTCGGCGTTTAACAGCGCCTGCAGGGTGTCGTCGACGGCGAGACCGTCTTCGAGGTAGTCCAGACCCTTCTCCCCGAGTTCGACGTTCGTCAGCGCCTGTGTCGCCACCGCGCCGTGTTCACTTGCAAACGGACAGAGTGCGCCGACCCCCGGCAGGCGGGTCGTCACGGCGACGCCGAAGCGGTGCTGGTCGTCGCCGTCGGCGTCGACGTACGACTCGCGGACGCAGATGCTGAAAGTCATCGTGTTCGTCTGCTCCCGCGCGCCGCGAGGTAAAAACACCCGGCGAAACGCCGCGCCCGGCGCGCGCGTCGGCCGTCAGCAGGAATCGACGCCTCCCGCGACACCATCCTCGTGTGACGGTGCTGCCGTCGATTCGTCCGGTCTCACCCCTCAGACATGTCTGAAGGGAGACAATCGTCTGACGTAAGAACTAACCCCGTTGTGGCCTCTCTACGTCCTATGGGTATCATGAGTAAGATTCTCGGTGGTGGTGGTTCCCGAACGACCGAGGACTACGTCGAACTCGACCTCGACGACTTCGACACCGCTCGCGGCGACGCCGGACTCTCGGTTCACATCGCCGAAATCGGCGGCCAGCAGGACGTTATCGCCATCAAAGACGCCGTTTACGACGGCAATCTGGTCATCGCGGACATCACCCGTCACACGACCTCCGACAACACGATGGAACACATCATCGACGACCTCCGGCAGGTCGCGCGTGAGGTCGACGGCGACATCGTCCAGAAAGGCGACGACCAGATCGTCATCACGCCGACGGGCATCTCCATCTCGCGGCAGAAGCTCAACGGCTGACGACCGGCGGACGACACCCCGCTTACCACTCCGATTTCTCCCCGACTCGCAGACGCGAGCGATGCGGTTCGAACGGCCCGAACCGATGCCTATTCGGTCCTCTCGTTCCTAGAGTCGTCCGAATGAGCAAGGACTACATCGAGGTTCGCGGTGCCGAAGAGCACAACCTCAAGAACCTCGACGTTCGCATCCCCCGCGAGACGTTCACCGTCGTCACCGGCCTGTCGGGGTCAGGCAAGTCCTCCCTCGCGTTCGACACCGTCTACGCGGAGGGCCAGCGGCGGTACATCGAGTCGCTTTCGGCCTACGCGCGGAACTTCCTCGGCCAGATGGACAAGCCGAAGGTCGAGGCCGTCGAGGGCCTCTCGCCCGCCATCTCCATCGACCAGAAGAACGGGGCCAACAACCCTCGGTCGACCGTCGGGACCGTCACCGAACTCCACGACTACCTCCGCCTCCTGTACGCCCGCGTTGGCACCCAGTACGACCCCATCACGGGCGAGGAGGTCGGCGAGCAGTCCGCACAGGACATGGTCGACCAGATTCTCGAACTCCCCGAGGGCACCCGCGCGAAGGTCGTCGCGCCGGTCGTCCGCGACCAGAAAGGCGAGTTCAAAGACCTGTTTTCGGACCTCGTCTCCGAGGGCTACGCCCGCGTCGAGGTCGACGGCGAGGAGTTCGACCTCTCGTTCGAGACGCCCGAACTCGACAAGAACTACGACCACACCATCGACGTGGTCGTCGACCGCGTGAAGGTCGCCCCAGAGGCGCGCTCGCGCATCGCCGACTCCGTCGAGACCGCGCTGGACGAGGCCGGCGGCGTGCTCAAACTCATCGTCCCCGACCCGCCCGAAGAACCTCCCCTTCGCCTCCAACACCCGGTCGACCGGGTCGCTCGCGGGCGAGGGCGACGACCGCCTCGTCGTCGAGTTCTCCGAGGAACTCGGCAATCCGAACTCGTCGTTCCGCTTTTCGGAAATCGAGACGCGGTCGTTCTCGTTCAACAGCCCCCACGGGGCCTGCCCGGAGTGCGAGGGCCTCGGCAAGGCCAAGGAGGTCGACCCCGACCTCGTCGTCACCGAGCCGTCGAAGCCGCTCAAGCACGTCTTCGAGCCGTGGAGCTACAACCGGACGTACTACCGCCGCCAGCTCGACAACGTCGCCGACCACTTCGGCGTCAGCGTGGACACCCCGTTCGAGGAGCTTTCCGACGAGGTGCAGGACGCCTTCCTGTTCGGCACCACCGAAGACGTGGTGTTCGAGTGGACGACGAAGAACGGCACGCGCCACAAGGAACACCCCTTCGAGGGCGTCGTCGGCAACCTCGAACGCCGCCACGTCGAGACCGACTCCGACCGGACGCGCGACCACATCGAGGAGTTCATGGCCGTCACGACCTGTCCGGACTGCAACGGGTCGCGGCTCAAAGAGCAGTCCCGCCACGTCCGCGTCGGCGGCACGACGCTCCCCGAGGTCAACCGCATGACCATCGCGGGCGCGCTCGAACACTTCGAGGGCCTCGAACGCGACCTCTCGGAGCGCGACCGGACCATCGCACAGGAGATTCTCAAGGAGATTCGCGCCCGCCTCGGCTTCATGACCGAGGTCGGCCTCGAATACCTCACCCTGGACCGCGAGGCCGCCACGCTCTCGGGCGGCGAGTCCCAGCGCATCCGCCTCGCCACGCAGGTCGGCTCCGGCCTCGTGGGCGTCCTCTACGTCCTCGACGAGCCGTCTATCGGCCTCCACCAGCGCGACAACGACAAACTGCTCAACACGCTCGAAGGCCTCCGCGACCTCGGTAACACGCTCATCGTCGTCGAACACGACGAGGAGACGATGCGCCGGGCCGACGAAATCATCGACATGGGCCCCGGCCCGGGCAAGCGCGGCGGCGAGGTCGTCGCGCAGGGCGACTTCGACGACATCGTCGCGGCCGACGACTCCATCACGGCCGACTACCTCTCGGGCCGCAAGGACATCGACGTGCCCGACGCGCGCCGCGACGGCGACGGTGAACTCGTTCATTCGCGGCGCGCGCCAGCACAACCGTCGACGACCTCGACGTGCCGATTCCCCTCGGGACGTTCACGGCCGTCACCGGCGTCTCGGGGTCGGGCAAGTCCACCCTGATGCACGAGATTCTCTACAAGGGGCTCGCGCGCCGGATGAACGACAACACCTCAGTCGACCCCGGCGAGCACGACGCCATCGACGGCTACGACGAAATCGAGACGGTCCGGCTCATCGACCAGTCGCCCATCGGTCGGACCCCGCGGTCGAACCCGGCGACGTACACCGGCGTCTTCGACTACGTCCGCGAGCTGTTCGCCGAGACGAAGCTCTCGAAACAGCGCGGCTACGAGAAGGGTCGGTTCTCCTTCAACGTCAAGGGCGGCCGCTGTGAGGCCTGCAAGGGACAGGGCAACGTCAAAATCGAGATGAACTTCCTCTCGGACGTGTACGTGCCCTGCGAGGAGTGTAACGGCGCGCGCTACAACGCCGAGACGCTCGACGTGACGTACAAGGACAGGACCATCGCCGACGTGCTCGACATGGAGGTCGACGAGGCGCTCGACTTCTTCGAGGCGAACTCGCAGATTCGCCGCCGCCTCCAACTGCTCCACGACGTGGGCCTCGGCTACATGCAGCTCGGCCAGCCGTCGACCACCCTCTCCGGCGGCGAGGCCCAGCGCGTCAAACTCGCCGAGGAACTCGGCAAGAAGCAGACCGGCGACACGCTCTACCTGCTCGACGAGCCGACGACCGGCCTCCACAAGGAAGACGAGCGAAAGCTCATCGAGGTGCTCCAGCGCCTCGTCGACAACGGCAACACCGTCCTCGTGGTCGAACACGAACTCGACCTCGTGAAGAACGCCGACCACATCGTCGACCTCGGTCCCGAGGGCGGCGCGGGCGGCGGCACTATCGTCGCCAGCGGCACGCCCGAGGAAATCGCTGAAAACCCTGACTCCCACACGGGCCGGTACCTCCGCGACTACCTCCCCGACGTGGACGAGGAGGGCCCGCGCTCGGACCGCCGCAAGCCCGCGAAAGTGGCGAACGACGACTGAGCCGGCCGTAGTCGCGGAGTTCCGTTTTCGACGCTCGTTTCGCGCTGACGGTCGCTCGCTCGCCAGTGGTCGATTTCGCCGATCAAACTACTCTGGGGAAAAACATTTCTTATCGTTTCACGTCAGAATCATGTGTATGTCACGCATACTCAAAACGTCGGGGTTCCTCGGGCTCGCGACGATGATGGTGGTGGGGCTGTACCAGTACACGCTGCTGGAATCGGGAGGCGTGCCGTCGTGGCTGGTGGGCGGGCACGCGCACTTGGGCGTGCTCTCGATTCTCGCGGTCGTGATGGGGTTCGCGGTTGACGCGTTCGCGCTGACGGGGCGGCTCCGGGCCGCGGTAAGCGGACTGTTCGTCGTCGGACAGTGGCTGTTGCCGCTCACTATCTGGATCGGCGTCGGGTTCGGACTCATGTTCCTGATTCCGACGACATTCCTGTGGGGAGTCTGTCTCATCGTCTCCATGCTCATCATGGCGTGGCAGGCGTGGGTGAGCGAGCCGACGACGCCCGGCGGGATGCCCGGTCCCGCGTCGCCGGCTGACGACTGAGCGCGCGAACCGATTTTTCTTCGCCGACGCTGCCCTCAGCGCCGCCGGTACCACCAGTAGCCGACGCCCGCGAGCGCGAGGACCACGACGAGCGCCGGGAAGAGGGGGAACGTCGTCGCCGGTTCGACCACCTCGACGGCGACCCGCTGGGTGCCCGTCGAGAGCTGTCGGCCGGCGTTGTCCTCGTAGCTCACCTCGACGCCGACGACCTGCGTCTTCGGGACGGCGTCGCCGCTCACTTCCAGGTCGAAGACGACGAGGCGCGTCTCGCCGGCGTCGAGTCGCGGGACGAACGCGACGGCGTCCTCGCTCGAAAGCGGCTCCTCGGCGACGAGTCTGACCGTCACGTCGGTCTGCGGCGTCGACTCGGTGTTCGTCACCGCGAGGACGAGTCGGCCGGTCGAGTCCACCTCGAACGTCGCGTTCCGCGGTTCGACCGCGACGGCCGGGTCGCCGGTGCTCACGGCCGCGAGCACGTCGGTCCGGTCGGCCGCGCGCAGTTCGTCGCCCGGCGGCCGGTACTC